>DASSTH010000170.1:0-14199 GCA_035708025.1 Nakamurella sp.
CCATGGCGCACGCTGAACCACACGACTCGATAAGGGAGTTCATCGCCTGTCCTCCTCGGTGCACAGCGCCCGCCGCCCCCGGATGTACAGCTCGGCACGCACGTGCGCCGGGATCTCGTCCCGCACCAACGCCACGAACTCATCCTCGGACAGGTGCCCGGTGCCGTCCACGCTCATCCGCACCCAGCCGACGTCGTCCGGGGCCTCCCCCTCGATCCAGACGCCCCCGCCATCGGTGACCTCGACCGGCCCGCCGGAGAGCATCTCCAGATAGCCGGTCAGGCCTCGGCGGGTGCCGCGGAACGCCAGCGCCCGCGAGGAACTGCGCAGGATCAGCCGCTGCAAGTCCTCCGGCAACGAGGCGTCGACCGTCTCCACACCGATCCAGGACGCCAAGTGCCCCAGCATCGGCACCGGCGTGACCGTCGCGTCCGGGATGTTCTCGATCTGGTCAGCACCGTCCAGCAGCGTCTCGGACAGTTCCTGGAACAGCGAGACGAACCGCACGAAGAAGTCGCTGTTGAGCATGCCGACCGGCAGCTGGTTGACCAGCCACTGCGGTTGCCGAGCGGGCTTGCTGACCCGCGCGTTGCGCCGGGCGGGGGCGCTCGGCCGGGGTTCCAGCGTCCCGTCGCCGCGGGGGAACGCCGGCGCGCTCTCCGAGCGCACCACCAGCTGGCTGCCGACCGGAACGGCTGCCGTACCGCCGTCCGCCGGGCCGATGTCGATCACCGGGGGGGCGGGAGCACCGCCCACCGGCACCCCGGTCCCCTGCGGAACCGGCGCACTCCCAGCCGGCGGCACCGCATCGGCAGCACCGTCACCGGCACCCATCGCCTCGCCCCGGCCGTCGCCCGGGCCACCCGCGGTCATCGGGGGCTCCGCAGCCGCCAAGCAACCCGGCGACGTGCCGGGCGGCGGGGACCGGCGAGGCCGCCGGCACGGACCAACGTCACCGGACCACCACCCGGTGCGGACCGGACAGGAACAGCGACTGCGCATCCAACCGGATCACGTCACGCCCGGCGCCCACCCGCTGCCCGGTGCGCAGGTCGTACTCGTACAACAGCACCTCGTCCACCCGGTCGATGCCCTCCACGCTCTCCAACAGCTGCGTGATGGTGGCGGCGTTCAGGTCTGCGTCGAACAGCCAGCCGGTGCCGTCCGCACCGCCGGTCAGCGGGTGGATGTACCGGGTGAGGGTGGCGATGGCGCGCTGCCGGATCAGCGCCAGCGGCCGTCCGGCCGGCGCATGCACCAGTGCCGCCACCGAGACCCCTTGGTAGTAGGGCGTTCCCACTTCGATGGAGGTGCCGACCAGCCGGTGCGCATCCAGGTGGTCGAAGATCCGCCGCATCAGCGGCGCGGACAGCGCGAAGTCGTCCAGTTGGTGCAGCCGCGGGTCGGTACGCACCTGCGGGACCACCAACATCCGGACCGGTTTGCGGCCGTCCGTGCTGGGCAGGCAGCGGGCCCTGGCCACCTCGATCGACGACTCCAGGGTGAGCCGTTCGAAGTCCTTTGCCGTGACGGCACGCTGCCCGGTACGCAGGGTCAGCGGGCCGCGCACCTTCGCCTCGGACACCGTCTCCGGGTCCACCCCGCCGGTGGCCTGCCTCAGGTTGACCGCGGAGGCGATGTACGGCACCGCCGAGCGCAGCACGGTCAGCGTCCGGGCGCCCACGTTGCCCGACGCACCGCCGCCGGTCCGGTAGCCGGTGACGGAGATCTCCGACCCGTCCCGCGGGATCCGGCCGTGCTGGCGCACTGTCCCGTCCGGGTAGCGGATGCGCGGCCCGAACCGCACGATGCCGGTGGAGGAGTTCCACACGAAGTGCGTGTCGGTCGGACCGGACCGGGAGAAGTCCTCCACCTCGGTCCATTCCCGCATGCCGCCGGAGTCGGTCACCCGGACCGTCTCGCCGGTCCGCCGCGGCAGCACCGGGTAGTGGGAGACCCGGAACTCCTGGCCGGGGCTACCGTCCGACCGGCCCAGCACCTCGGCGGGTGCCGAGGACGAGTGCTCCGCGGTCACCGTAGCGCCGAGCGCGGCGACCGCCAGCGAGGCGATCCGCGGCGAGGCCTGGTAGGTCGGCTGCCCGGGCAACGGCGCCAGCAACCGGCAGCGCAGCCAGTATGCCGGCACGTCGGCCAGCGTCAGCATCTCGTGTTCTAGCGGCACCATCAGCACCACGTCGCCGGCCCGGTTCAGCCCGCCGGTGGTGTCGGAGTAGACGTCAGTGGCGATCCACGCCTCGCCGTTCCACACCTCCCAGGCCAGCGGCGGGTTGGTGGGGTCAACACCCAGGCCCTCCGCCTGTGCGTCGAAGGTCAGCCGCAGCGCCGTGCCGGCCAGTGACGCGGCGAACCCGAACAGCACGGCATCGCCGGGCGTGAGCCGCCCGGACCGCACCGGCGTGGTGAAGCACTGCACCGCCGACCCGGGGAACCGCAGGTCGTCCGTGACGTTGACCACCCGGTCCGCCTTGACGTCGGTGGTCGCCGCCGCCGTCAGCTCAGGCTGGGTGATCACCAGCTCCTCGACCGTGGTGAACACGACCGGCCCGCTCGGTCCCTCGCCGGCGGTCGCCACCTGCATGCCGGCCGGCACCCGCACCGGCGCCTGCTGTGGGGCGGACAGCCAGAAGGTCAGCGGAACGGATGCCACCGACGGCGGGAAGGTCTCGATGCCGACCAGGTTCAAAAAGTGCACGTACAGCCGGTCCGGCACCTGGTTGAGCCGGTACAGCACCGTCTCGCTCATCCAGGCGAACAGCTCGATCAGCGCGACGCCGGGGTCGGACAGGTTGTGGTTCGTCCACTCCGGGGTGTACCGCGGAATCAGCCGCTTGGCCTCGTCGACGATGTCCTGGAACGTGCGGTCGTCCAGGTTCGGTGCAGGAAGCGCCATCTCACCCCTCCTCGTGGGGAATCACGTAGAACGGGTAGACCAGATTGCGCCGGTCGTTGGTGGCCTTCACGCGGTAGCTGACGTTGATCTTGATCAACGTGTGGTCGTTGGCGTCGGGCTCCGGGCGGACGTCCACCACCTCGACCCTCGGCTCCCATTGTGCCAGCGCATCCCGCACCGCCTGGGCCATCAGCCCGAGCAGGTTCGCCGTGATCGGCTCGAAGAGCAGGTCCCAGATCCTGCATCCGAACTGCGGCCGCATGACCCGCTCGCCGGGCGCGGTCGCCAGGATCACCGCCATGGACCGGTCCAGATCGGCCGCGCCGTCGGTGAGCCGGATGGAACCGGTGTGGTCCACCTGCATCGGCCAGTAGAAGCCCCGGCCGATGAAGGTGGCGTCGTAGTTGACCGGCTCGGAGCTGCCGGTCTGCGGCAGCATGATCTCGTCCATCAGTTGATCATCACCACGGATCCCTTGACCGCCGTCTGGCCGCTGGAGGACAGCTCGGCCTGCCCGGTGCCGGCCATCTTCACCTGGGTGCCCGAGCCCTCCAGGGCCACATTCGCCTTGACTTTGACGTTCAGGCCGGATATCTCGACGTCCTGGGTGGCCTTCAGGGTGATCTTCTGGCCGGTCAGCGTGATGTTGCCCTGAGCGTCGATCTCGATGGACGAGTTCCCGGCCGAGACCTTGGCGGGCTTGCCGGACGGCACGGTCGCGGCCAGCCCGTCCTTCCCCAGCTTGACGAAGAACTCGCCACCGGCCAACGTCATCCAGATGTGTTGGTCCGCCGGGCCGTCACCGTCCCCCAGCTCGATCACGTGCCCGAGCCGGGACACGATCTGCCGCTTGGCGATCGTGCCGTTCGCGGTGCCGTAGTCCAGCGCGGCGCTGGCCCCGCTGTACAGCCCGCCCAGCACCAGCGGCCGGGTGATGTCGCCGCCCTCGAACCCGACGATCACCTCGTCGTCCACCTCCGGAAGGAAAGTCATCCCACGAGAGGCCCCGGCCCCAGTGCTCACCACCCGCGCCCAGAAGCTCTCCACCTGATCCCCCAGGGTGGGCAGCTTGACCTTGACATGGCCCGGCGGGGAACTGCTGTCGCCCAGGTTGGTCACCACGCCCACGACCAGTCCGTCCTGCCGGAAGCTGGACGGCCGGGGCCCGGACAGCGTGTCCACCAAACCGGTGGGCTCCCGGTCGCCCGCGGTGAACCGGGTTTCGAACCCCCGCGCGCTGTAGCTGTGCTCGACCTCGGTGACCGGGTAGGTGCCGGACGCCGGCCCCATCGAGCTCACCGTCACCGACTGTCCGACGGTGATGTTCGGATCGATGAGGGTGACCCCGGTGGCCACCACCGCGCCGGCCATCGACCGCTGGGCGACGCTGTCGGCCAGCGACTTGCCCTCGCTCTGGTCGGAGAACAACCGGTGCGCGCTCTGTACGGCACCCTTGCTGGTCAGCGAACTCGCGTCCAGGTACGGCGTGACCAGCGACGCGTCCGGCTTGACCTCGACCGTGGAACTGGTGGAGGTCACCGGTTGCTTGTTCGCGGGGTCCCATCCCCTGGCGGTCACCGTGGCGGGGTGCAGTGCGGTCGCGCGAACCGCGAAATGCCGCAGGTTGCCCTGCCCGTCGTCCCATTTCAGCGTCGGCCCGCCCGAGCCCGCTTGCGAACCCATCGGGTGGAACTGCAGCGCCCCTTGCGCGTCCACCCACCAGTCGTACCCGGCGCGGTCGGCGATCTCGGTGAGGAACCCGAAGTCGCTGTCGGACTGCATCAGGTACTTGTGCGTGCCGGACGTCGCCGTGGTGGTCGCCGTCAGGCCGTAGTCGCCGGCCAGCTGGGACACCACGTCGGAGTAGGTCATGTCGGTGAACGTGCGAACCTTGTTGCCCAGGGTCATCTTGTAGGCGGCGTCGTCGGCGATGACGGACAGGTTGGGAGCGCCGTACTCGACGTCCAGATGGACCCCGGTCACCTCCCCCTTGAACAGGGCCGTACCGTCCGGCGTGCTGATCTGCACGGCGGCACCGATGGTGAAGGTGCCCCCGGCGCTGACCGCGAAGCCATCATCCAGGAACTCCAGGGTGGCCCGGCTGGCGATGCGCAGCCCCGAGTTGATCTTCAACCCGATCATCGCGTTCATGGTCGCCGTGGCCAGGTCGGATCCGTTGACCTTGACCCGCGGTGCCAGCGTCCCTACGGCGGCCTGGGTCACGGCGACATCCGCGGAATCGACAGCAGCGTGCCGGAACGCACGGCCAACGGGTCGGTGATCCCGTTGGCGGAGGCGATCTGCCGCCAGCGAGTGGCGTCGCCGTAGTAGCGCGCGGAGATCCGGTCCAGCGTCTCACCGGGCTGCACCCGGTGCACCCGGTGCGGGTTCGGGGTGCCGGAGGTGGGGTTCTGCGGACCGAACGCCTGCGACTCCTGGTACTGGGTCAGGGTGAGCGCCACCTTGGCGCGCAGCGGGACGCCGGTGGAGGAGAAGTAGGTGAACTGCAGGCTGAGGCTGGAGACCACCGCCTCGAACGAGTGCAAGTCCCCCCAGTGGAAGGTCACGTACGGCGGGCGCGCGTTGTTGGACTGCTCGTCGGTGCCACCCAGCGTCGGGTCCACGTCCATCAGCTTGACGATCTTGCCGGTGTAGCTGGTGACGGCGGTGCCGGTATCGGTGGTGTCGAAGGTCAGGTTGAGCGTCATCGAACCGGCGCCCGCGCCGGTGTAGCGGGCCTTCTGTACCCCCTGACCCGCCAGTGACGGGCTCTCCCACGAGTTCGACCGGCTGATCGAGAGTTCCGAGGGGTTGAACATGCACGGGATCTGTTCCGCGCTGCCCTCGATCACCAAATACGCCTTGTCGGTCAGTGCCATCGCCGACCCCCTGTCCTCGCCGTGCCGTTCGTTGTCATCGTCAGAACACCCTGGGCGTGGACCGCAGCCCGCGCCTGGACAGCTCGTCGTTGATCCGCTGCTCCATCCGCTGCACCACGATGTCCACCAGCTCGTCCCACTCCCGCGAGCTCAGCCGGTCGTCGACGCCGTCGCCGTCGCCGAGGTCCGGCGCCAACGCCGCCATCAGGTTCGACTGAGTCATCGCTGTCCCTCCCGGCTCCGGTCCCGCCGACCCACTGTGAATGGTGCCATCACTTACATCGTCCTCGGCGTGAATCGGCGTCCTCGGCGGGCGAGCTCGGCGGTCACCCGGCTCTCGATCCGGCGCACCACCTCGTCCACCAGCTGATCCCACTCGCGTGAGGTCAGGGAGTGCCGCACCTCGAGTTGCTCGGTGGAAGAGGACCGCGCTGGAGCGTTGGCCGGGGCCGTGGCCAGCTCGGCACCCACCCGCCGGATCACGCCGGCACCGGCGGTCGATCCGGCGGCGGCCGACCGCAGTTCCGCGCGGGCCCGGTCGAACAGGCTGGGCGGTACCCGGCCGATCAGGCTGCCGGACGGCGCCACCGTGCTCGCCGCAGCATCTCCGCCGCCCGCCACGCTCGCCAGCGACCGGCGGATGTCGACGTCCGACGAGGAGGCCGGCGGTGCCGGCCGGGCCGTCCGCGGCGCGGCGGCACCGGATGCTGCGGTGACGGGGCGCGCGCCGGTTCCGGCGCGGGGCGCGGGGGCCGACGGAAGGCCGCGCGGGGGTGCCACCCGGGCACTGCGCAGCAGCGTGACGGTACCCGGCCGGATCTCGGACGGCGCCGGGTGGCCGGCGACCGGCGTTTCGCGATCCGCGGCCGCGACCGAACCGCTCGGCAGGGCCTGGGTGCCGGTCCGCTGGGCCGCCGCGGCCACGGCGGGCACCGGCGGGCCAGCCACCCCCGGGACGGTGACGGGATTCATGGCCATCGCGCGGCGGATGGCGGTCCCGGCGGCGGCAGAGGTGCGCCCCGCGCCGATGGCGAGCGGTGCTGCCGCACCGCGGCCGTCCGTCGTCCCGGGTTCCCGACCGGACGTCGTCCGGCCCGGGGCAGTGCCGCCCGAGGCAGCACCGACCACGGCGCTCCCGCCGGCCCACGCCGGGCCGGATCCGGCCGGGGCGTTACCCGGTCGGTGCGACGAGCTCGCGGCTCCGGCGGTGCGCAGTGGCAACGGCATCACCGCCAACCGAGGGGTGGAGGATCGCAGTGCGGAGCGGGTGGCCGGCGCGATCTCGGCACCGCCGGTGATCCGGCGGATGGCTCCGGTCGCAGGTGTGCGCGACCCGATCACCGGGACGGGCGAGCCGGCAACCATCCGCCCGGTATCGCTGGCCGCCGCTCGCGCCGCCGGCACCACGTCACCGCCGACAACTCGGCCCAGGGTGCCGGGACCGAGTGGGCTGCCGGCGGCCCGGGTGGTCTCGCCATCGGTGCTGTCCGGTCCGGCCGGTGCGCCGACCCTGCGCCGCAGCATGCCGGGCACGCCGGCCACGCTGGCGAACCGTTGCCGGCTCGGTCCGGCGATCGGCGGCCGGCCGGTGGGGCCGCTCCCGGCAGCGCCGGGACCACGGTCCGTCGCGCGGCGGACGGGCGACCAGCCGCCACCGGCCGATCCGGCGGGGCCGGTCGACCGGGGGGCCCCGCCTGGTGGCGGAGCGGCGGGGCGGTCGGTGACGGCCAGGGACCCGGACCCGGCCGGCTCGGGGAGCGCGGAGTAACTGCGCGGCGGAGTGGCGCCCGCCGGGATGCGGGCCGGCGTGTGCGCCGGGACGGGGCCGGCCGATGCGCTCGCGGATGCGCCGGTGCCGGCCGGAACCCCGGCGGCCGGGCGGGCGGGCGCCGACCGGTCGGCGACCCGGAACACCGGCATCCGACCGGCGGGCAGCCCGGGCCGGCTGCCGGCCAGCAATCGGGACGACGCGGCCGGGATGTCCACCGGTGCGCCGGCCGTGACGCGCGGCCCGGCCATGGAGCGCATCAGCACCGGTCCACGCGTGCCGGTCACCGCAGCGAGATCCGTGATGGCCCAACCCGACCGGTCCCCGGTCGGGGCCGACCCGGCAGGATCGCCGGCCGTGCCGCCAGCGGCAGCGGCGAACGTCATGCTGCGGCGCAGCAGCGATCCGGGCACCGATCTGCCACGGCCGCCGGCGAACCCGGTGCCCGACGAGGCCGCGCTGATGGCCCCAGCTGCCGGGCCGGGCCGGGTGTCCGCGGGAGCAGTGCCCTGCGGGGCCGAGGAGGCGGAGGACGATCCGCCGGCGGACGGCACGGCACTGGCCCCAACGCTGCCGCCGGCCGGTACGGCGGCGGCCGGCGTCCGGGCGGCCGCCGAGTCCGCCAGCGGCGCATCGGTTCCCGGAAGGCCGGGGCGCGGACCACCGGCCGCAGGGAGGACGGTCCGGCGAAGCGGCGGGGACGTGGAGGCGGCGCCGCCCGACGGCGTGATCCCCGGGGCGGGGGCGGTCCCGGGAGAACCGATTGCGGCGGAACCGGTTGCAGCGGAACCGGTTGCGGCCGGACCGGTTGCGGCGGAACGGGTTCCGGCAGAATCGGTTGCGGCGGAGACGGTTGCAGAGCGGGTCGCGCCGGTATCGACCGCGGACCGGCCGGCGGCGGAACCGGCCGTGGCGGACCCGCCCGAGGCGGTCCGCGCCGATGGCGCGAACAGCCGCCGCAGCGTCGTCGGGACGGCATCCGCGGATCGTCCCGCGAGGTGGAATCCCACCGGTGGGCGCGGACTCTCGACCACCTGGCGCGGCCGGATCG
This sequence comes from Nakamurella sp., assembly GCA_035708025.1. Lineage (GTDB taxonomy): Bacteria > Actinomycetota > Actinomycetes > Mycobacteriales > Nakamurellaceae > Nakamurella. The sequence goes on from DASSTH010000170.1 coordinate 8,610, forward strand.
CGACGGCGGCCGCGACCGAGCTCAGCTCTTGCGGACCCGGCCCCGGCAGCGCGTCGGCCGCCCGTGGCAGGCCGAGCGCCACCCGGCCGGTTCCCGGCAGCAGGTTTCGGCGCACCAGCCGCGCCCCCAACTCGGCGGGCAGGCGCGGCGCCGAGGAGACCCCGGGTACCACGGCACTTCCCGCGCCGGCCGTGCCCGCGCGCACCGGCACGGCGGACGGCACCGCAGGCGGCGCTGCGGACCGCACCGCGGACGGCACGGCGGGGACAGCGGCCGGCGGCCCGTCGTCGGCGCCAATCGGGCCCGGCCCGGCCGAAGGGGTGGGCTGTTGCGGTCCCGTCACCGTTGCGGGGGGGACGTGCGTCGGTGCCGTGGAGGCCGAGCCGGCATCCGCAGCCAGTGCGTCCGGGGCCTGCCCGCCTGGCATCGACCGGCGCAAGGCGCCCGGGCCGGTGCCGGCCAAGGTGTCCGGGGGCGACTCGGCGGCCGGATCTGCGGGCATGGGTGGTGCCGTAGCCGGCGCGGGCGTCACCGAGGATGCGGCTGCCGGGCCCGGCACGGCGCCGGGATGGCCGGCCGGCGTTCCGGGAGCGGCTCCGCCCGACCTCGGCGGCACGGCAGGGGCGGCCGTGGACGTCCGCACCGCGGGGGCGGACGGGGACGGCGGGGCCGGTGTGCGGCCCGACGGCGGGGGCTGGGCGGCGGGCCGGGTGGACACCGGCGGGGTGTACCGGCCGCTGTCGGTCACCGCCGGTGTGTCGGCGGTACGCCCGGCCCAGGCGCGCCGGAGCATCCCGCGGCGGTCCGGCGGGCGCACCCGGGCGGGACCGCGCTGCGCGGACCGGGGGACGGCGCCGGCCGGTGGCCGGTGCGCAGAACCGTCCCCCGCCACTGCCCCCGGCGGCCCGGCCGACGGTTGCGGAGAGCGGCCTGCGGCCCCGTGGGCATCGCGGCCACGCGGTACCAGTTTGTCGGCCGCGCCCGTCATCGAGCCGGCGCCGGTGACCTCCTTGAACCGCCGTACCGGGATGGGCGAGCCCTTCATGGTGGCGGCGAAACCGCCCGGCACGTGGTTGGACTCGGTCGGCACCGACCTGGCGGCCCGCGGCAGTCCGCGCGGTGGCAACTCGACGTGTGCCCGGGCGGCGGAGCCCCAGCTGGGGCCGGACTCCTGCTCATGCTGCGGTGGCACCCACCAGCGCGGCGGGTGCACCACCGGCGCCACCGACCGGGGCGTGATCTCGCCGGGGCCGGCCAGTTGCCGTCGCACCTGGATCGGCCTGGCCACGCCCGCCGCGAACCGGCGGGCGGCGTGACCGACGCTGCCCAGCGGCGCCGAACCCAACCCACGCCTGCTGGGACGCGCGAACCGCGCAGCCGCAGCCCGCCCCAGCCGGTATTCGGCTGGGGCGGGAGCGTCGACGGCCGCGCTCGATCCGCCCATCGGCACGACAGGCTGCTCGGTCACGTTCATCCTCACTCACCTGCTCCGCGGTTATCGGCCGCAGGGCGGGTCAACTCGTCAGCGTCGAACTACGGAATCCCTCGTGTGCGATCTCCAGTTCCTCGGACAACGGGTCGTTGCTGCTCACGTTCATGTCCGGCCCCTTCCACCGCACCGGGTACACCCCGTCCAGGTTCCAGGCCCGCATCCGCGATCCGTCGGAGCCGATGGCCGTGATGGCCCCGGTGCAGCGCTCCAGCTTGTTGCCGGACGCCGCGAACCCCTCCCCCGAGGTCTTGTTCATCCAGTCGAACAGCGCGTCGGACTGGGTCAGCCCACGGGACAGGGTGATGTTCGGCCATTCCATCCGCCCGGGCAGCTTGCGGGCGTACCCGTTCTGGCCACCCTCCACCAGGTCTTCGGTCTGCACCGAGACCTGAAGACCGGAGACGGAGGCGAAGATGCCGATCTCGACGCCGTCGACCTCCAGCAGGAAGTTGCTGGCGACCTGACCGCCACCGAGCATGGACAGCGCCTCAGGCGAACTCACGTGCTGCCTCCCAAGCCCTCTCGTTCAGTGCCACCACCGCCCGCACCATCCGGACCCGGTCCATGTGTTCCAGGTCCAGCAACTCATCGAACGACCAGTGCAGGTGGTAGGCGAGGTAGGCGATCTCCTGCCACAGCGCCTCGACCGGATACCGGAGCACTGCCGATCAGACCTGGCTGCGCGGGATCTCCTCGACCCGCGGCCGAGGCGGGCCGGGCCGTTCCACCGGCGGCGGACCGTCCGCACCACCGTCGCCGGTGGTGCCGGTCGGGCCGGCCGGCGACGGCGCACCGGCCGACGGCGCCGGGGCATCCTGTGTCCCGGAGCCGGCGACCGGCGCGGCGCCCTGCTGTGCGGCCAGCAACGCCTCGTACTCCTCCTGGCTGCCGAAGTTGATGACGCCGTAGAAGTCCTGCAGGAACGCCAGGTCCGCCGCGAACAGCCCTTCGATCTCGTTCGCCGTGATCATCGGCAGATCTCCGAGCTTCGTCACCACCCTCGCCAGGATCAGCACGGTCAGGCGCGGATCGTCCGGCCCGGAGACGGTGGGATGCCGCAGCGGCTCCAACTCGTCCCGGGCCGTCGCCAGCCGCATGACCCCCTGACGGTGCACCCTGCCCCCCAGGTCGACGTACCCGCGGGGCAGGGTGAACTCGTATTCAGTACGCAAACTCACTTGACTCGCTCAAGCCGTTCGCAGACCAGCGTGATGGTTTCCTTGACCGGGTCGTTGGAGTCCACCGACAGCGCGTCCGTGGAGATCTTGGCCGGCCAACCGTTGAAGAAGTTGAACCGGGCGATCTCCTTGCCCGTCGAGTCGTACAGCACGATCGAACCGTCCTTGCGCTGCTCGGTGCGGTTCGCGACCGGCATCCCCTTCTGGTAGATGTCGTTGAACCACTTCCACAGCGGGTCGGCGGTGGAGTCCGTCGGCGCGACCCGGGTGAGCTGCAGATCGGGCGCCTTGATGTGCTGCCCGAGCATCTTGCGGATCACCTTCTTGCCGTCAGCGGTCGCCTGGACCACCTCGCTGTGCTCCATCTCGATGTCCAGGCCGGACACCCCGGACAGGTACGACACGATCTCTCCCTTGATCTCCAGGAAGAAGTTCTGGGCGATCAGGGTGTCTTCTTGCAGGAAGTTCGGCATGTGTTGCTCTCCTTAAGAGCTTGGTGGGACGACCCGCGCTGAACGGATCAGCTGGCGGACTGCTTCTGCTGGGCGATACGGAAGACCACGAACTCGGCGGGCTTGACCGGCGAGATGCCGACCTCGACGACCATCAGGCCCTGGTCGATCGACTCCGGCGGGTTGGTCTCGGCGTCGCACTTGACGTAGAAGGCCTGGTCGGCCGACGCGCCGAACAGGGCGCCCATCGACCACAGGCCGCGCAGGAAACCGTTCAGCGTGCGCTTGACGCCCTCCCACAGCTTCATGTCGTTCGGCTCGAACACGGCGTACTGGGTGCCCTGGGCGATCGTCGTCTCGATCATGTTGAACAGCCGGCGGACGTTGATGTAGCGCCAGTCGCTGTCGCTGGACAGCGTGCGGGCGCCCCAGATCCGGATGCCGCGGGTGCCGAACGGCCGGATGCAGTTGATGCCGATCGGGTTGAGCAGGCTCTGCTCGTTCTGGGTGATCGCGTACTCGACATCCAGGCAGCCCCGGATCGTGTCGTTGGCCGGGGCCTTCCACACGCCGCGGGTGTCGTCGGTGCGCGCCCACACGCCGGCCACGTGGCCGCTCGGCGGGATCAGCACCTCGGCGTCACCGTTGGTGCCGATCGGGTTCTCCACCTTGATCCAGGGGTAGTACAGCGCCGCGTACGCCGAGTCGTACATGGCGACGTCGCTGCGCCAGTCCTTGATCTGCTGCGGGCTCATTCCGGGCGGAGCGTCCAGCACCGCCATGCGGTTCCCGTGCTGCTCGCAGTGGCTGATCAGGGTGGTCTGCACCGCCTTCCACAGGCCCAGGTCGACCGACCCGTCATCCTTGGTGGCGGCGGTGATCAGGTCGGGAACGATCACCATGGTGACGTCCTCGGCCACGGCCAGGCCGTTGATCCCCTGCCGGGAGGACTCCGAGCCGGCGAACTTGCGGCCGTTGACGGCGACCGGCGTGGCGGCCTCCTTCTGCAGCGAGTACACGCCGGGCTTGACGACCTCGAGCTGGCCGGACAGGTCGGTCTTGGCGTCCAGCAGCAGCTCGACCTTGATCTTGGTGGAGGTGCCGTTGACCACGGATGCGACGTTGCGGTCGCCGGGTGTGAGGGTCAGGTTCTCGAAGGTCTCTACGTCCTCGTTGCCCGACCGCACGGTCAGGTTGAACGGGCTCGGTCCGTCGTCGGTGGCGGCCGAGTCGTCGGTGGTGACCTGGACGGACAGCTCGGCGTCCGGCTCCAGGCTCTCCACCGCGATGGGCAGGCCGAGGGCGCGGTCCGGGGCCGGAAGCTCGAGCCGGGACGGCTTGCCGGACGGCTCGGTGTTCGGGATACGGACGATGTAGGCGATGGAGCCGCCGTTGGCGAAGTAGCCGTAGACGGACAGCGGCAGCACGGCACCCTTGGCGAAGCTGCCGTACAGCGCCTCGTACTGGGTCCAGCTGGTCACCAGACGGGGAGCCAGGCCGTCCGGGTCGTTCGGGTCGTCTTTGGGTGCCTTCTCGGTGAAGCCGACGAAGGCGGCGATGGCGGTCGGTGCCGCACTGAGGGACTTCTCGGACGACGGTACTTCTTCGACGTACACGCCGGGCGCTGCATAGGTGGGCATACCCACTCCTGTCGGTCGATGCCGGGGGACGATGGACGGCTATTCGAACTGGACACCAGGGCGCGCACCTGGGTCCGGATCGGGGTCACGTTCTGTGGCCCGTTTGCGCGGGCCGCGCCCCGATTCGCGGTCCACCACGAATCATGACATCGATTGCACGCGACAGGAAGCCAAGTAGCCCAAATGCCAGGCGGACGATTTGCAAGGCGTGAGTATCACCCATATGGCCCAGTCCATAACCCGGCGTCTCCACCCGGACGGAGACGGCATGCGCCCCTTCGGTGCGAGCCGAGGGCAGCACGGCCGGCCACGCAGCGTGCACGTCAACCGGCCAGCGTCTTGGTGGCACCCGGGTTGGTGATGGAGATGACCCCGCCGTAGGCGCAGTTGCAGGTGGCACCCGCGGTCAGCGCCGGCATGTTGCCCACCAGGGTCTTGGGGGCCATCGGGGTCCACGGCGCCACGATGACGGGCACGCAGGGCATCGGCGTCAAGGTTCCCAACGCCGCGGCGGTGGCCGCTGCCACCGTCGGGTTCGCCAGGGAATTGCACATGCCGAACGGCAGGATGTTCGAGATCGGCGCGATGTCCATGATGGTCGCCGCCGGCCGGCCCTCCACCAGGACGTTCGGCCGCACCACCATCAGGGTGGACGGTGCCAGGCCGAACGTGCAGGCGGTGCTGGCCGACATCACCGCGGACGGGTTGCCCATCTGTTCACTCCCCCATCACAGCTTGGAGCCCTTGACCGACTTGGTCAGCGCCTGGCCGGTGGTGGTGACGAAGCACAGCACCGACCGGTCGTCCCCCTGCTGCCAGCTCCGCGCG
>DASSTH010000171.1:0-17272 GCA_035708025.1 Nakamurella sp.
CGGACCACCCGTAGTCGTACAACTCGGCCAGTTCCACCCGCGCCCCGAGGAAGGCCCGCGAGGTGACCTGGTAGATGTCCGCGCCGACGGGGTCGGAGTCGCTCGCCATCGCCAACAGGTCTCGGCGCAGGAAGGTGACGAACCCGTCGGCCGCCGCGCTCGCCTGCTCGGCCGCCCGGACCAACCGGCCGGCCAGCGGGCCGTCCTCGGGGTACTCCCCGGCCAGTGCTCGGTAGAAGTCCGTCCCGTCCGGGTCGATCCAGCTCGCGCACTGGTCGGCGACGATCCGGACCTGGCGGGCGGCGATGCGATCGCCGCGGCGCGCCGACTCGGTGAGCGTCGCCGCATAGGCTCGATAGCCCCCGGCGACCGCATCCAGGTGTCCGGCCACCCGCTGCCAGTCGTCCTCCGTGTCCCGCGGCAGGTCGTCGAACACCTCGCGCAGCCGGTGCACCGGGGTGGCCAGCGGAGCCAGCAGGCTGGTGGTGAAACCGCAGTCGTACAGGGCGATGTCGGCCGACAGCCGCTCGGCCATCGCGGACCCGAGGACGTCGGACGGCTCGTCGCCGAGGGCCGCCCGTGCCGCCACATCGACCTGGTGACGGGCGGCGAAGCCGTCCGGGCTCAGGTCCGGCACCAGGCAGTCGACCGGGCGGCCGAGCGCCGCCGCGGCGTCCGGGTCGACGGCGGCCCGGCGGTCCAGATAGTCGTCGGCGACCGCCCACGATTCGTGCTGCGTCATGCCGAACCTCCCACGGCGTGCAGGCGGTGCTGTCCGAGCGCACGGCGCACCGCGGGCAGCACGTCACCGCCCAGCAGTTCGATGCCGGAGAGCCCGGAAAGTCCGTGCGGAGTACCGAATTCCACCCGGCTGGCACCGGCCCGGATGAGCCGCACGGCGTGCGCCGCCACGTCGTCGGGGGTGCCGCAGATGCAGAACCGGTCCAGCACCTCGTCCGGGATCAGCGCTCCGGCCCCGGCGTGGTCGCCGTCGGCCAACCGGCGCCGGATTCCGCCCAGCAGGCCCGGGTCCAGCTGCACCGTCCGGTCCAGCGGCCCCACCACGTCCAGGTACATGGCGACCTCGGTGCGGGCGTGCCGCCGCGCCGCCGACCGGTCCCGGTCGACCACCGTCACCGCCCCGGCCACCACGCCCACCGCGTCGGCCGGCCGGCCGGCGGCGACCGCCTCGGTGCGGAGCCAGGATCGCATCAGGGAGACCATGTCGGGGTTGGCGCAGCCGCCGAGTTTGACCTCGTCGGCGTATCGCCCGGCCAGTGCCGCCCCGCGCGGGCCCCACACGCCCAGCAGCAGGTCCGGCCGGCGGGCCGGCAGCCGGTAGCGCAACCGGAATCCCGGCTCGATGCGGAAATGCCTTCCGGCGAAACCGGAGTCGTCGCCGGACAGCAGCATGCGGACGATCTGGATGGTCTCGGCGGTGCGGCCGACCCCGCGCGGGGTGGCCAGCCCGATCTCCTCGAGCCAGCTACCCCGGGTGAGCCCCAGATAGGCCCGCCCGCCGGACGCCTCGTCCAACGCCGCCAGTTGCCCGGCGATCTCCACCGGATGCAGCAGGGCGCTGTTCAGGCATGCGGCGCCCAGCCGGAGCCGGCCGGTGACCGCGGCGACGTGCAGCAGCGCGGGCAGTGGCGGCTGGAACCCGAGGTCGGCGAACACGCTGAGCCCGTCGAAGCCCAGTTCCTCGGCGCGCCGGCCGATCCGGCGGTACTCCTCGGCGGACTTGTCGGTCTGGATGCCCAGGCTGAACCGGACGTCGCCGGGGCGCTCGTCATCCGCACCGTCGATCGCGGCATCGCCCGTCGCCGCACCGTCGTGGAATGGCGCAGCGCCCACGCCGCCGACCCCCCGTTCCGTCGTCACACCTGGATCCCTTCACCCGACAACTCCTCCGCACGCCAACAGGACACCAGCGAATCCAGCGCCGGCCGGAGCACCGGCTCGGTCAGGCACACCTGCTGGGCGTGCGGACACCGCGGCCGGAACCGGCACCCCGCCGGGATGTTGGCACCATCCGGCACCTCACCGAGCAAGGCGACCGGCAACGTCGGCGTCGCGGAGATCTGCGGGATGGCCCGCACCAGCGCCTGCGTGTACGGGTGCCGCGGGGTGGCCATCAACTGCCGGGTGGGCGCCAGTTCGACGATCCGCCCCAGGTACATCACCGCTGTGCGGTCGGCGATCTCGTGCACCAGCGCCAGATCGTGCGAGATGAACAGCAGACCCATGTCCAGCTCGCGCACCAGGGACAGCAGCAGCGATACCACCTGGGCCTGGGCGGAGGCGTCCAGCGCCGTCACCGGTTCGTCGGCGATGATCATCTTCGGTTCCGCGGCGAGCGCGCGGGCGATGGCCAGCCGCTGGCGCTGCCCGCCGGAGAACTGGTGCGGGTACCGGGTGGCGGCCCGGGCGGGCATGCCGACCCGCTCCAGCAGTTCGATCACCCGGTGCTGCCGGTCCGGCCCGCCGAGCTCCGCCGGAATGCCGTCCAGCAACTGCGATCCCACCGTCCGGCGTGGGTTCAGCGAACCGTACGGGTCCTGGAAGATCATCTGCAGCCGGGTCTGTGCCGCCGGCCGGCGGCGCCATTTCACCGGCACCACCGGTTCGCCGTCGAAGCGGATCCGGCCGCCGCTGGGCGCCGCCAGGCCGGCCGCCGCGCGCGCCAGGGAGGACTTGCCACAGCCCGACTCGCCGACCAGCCCGACCACCTCACCGGCCCGCACCGTCAGGTCCACACCGGCCACCGCACGCACGACTCCCCTGGCGGCGGACCGGAACTCGACGCTGACGTCGTCCATCGACAGCAGGCTCATCGGACCGCCTCGGTCAGCTCCGGGGCCACCACGCAGGCCAGCGTGCGACCGCCGCCGATGTCCACCCGGGCGGGCACCGCGGCCCGGCATTCCGGCTGAGCGAACGCGCAGCGGGGCTCGAAGGGGCACCCGGGCGGCGCCTGGCCGGGCACCACGGGCACACCCGGGATGGCACGCAGCGTCCGGCCCGAGGTCAGCCCGTGCGGCCGGGCCGCCAACAGCGCCGCGGTGTAGGGATGTGCCGGCTCGGTGAGCACCTGTGTGGTGGCACCGCTTTCCATCACCCGGCCGGCATAGAACAGGTAGGCCCGCTGGGTCAGCGAGGACAGCACGCCCAGGTCGTGCGTGATGAACAGCACCGCCAGGTCGTTCTCGGTGCGCAACTCGTCCAGCAGCGACAGGATGCCGGCCTGCACGGTGACGTCCAACGCAGTGGTGGGCTCGTCCGCGATCAGCAGCCGCGGCCGGCAGGCTAGCGCGCTGGCGATGGCGATGCGCTGCCGCATGCCACCGGAGAACTGGTGCGGGTAGGCCTTCAGCACCCGGCGGGCCTGCGGGATGCGTACCTGGTCCAGCAGTTCCACCGCCCGCTCCCGGGCGGCACGGGAGTCCAGGCCCAGGCCGGTGCGCATGTGCTCGGTCAGCTGCGTGCCGATGGTCAGCATCGGGTGCAGGGCGGCGCTGGAGTCCTGGAACACCATGGCGATGCCGGAGCCACGGACCTGTTGCCAGCCGCGCTCGTCCATGCCGAGCAGCTCCCGTCCGGCGAACCGGATGGATCCGGTGACGCGGGCGCCGGGCGGCAGCAGGTTCAGCAGGGTGAGCGCGGTCAGGCTCTTGCCGGATCCGCTCTCCCCGGCGATGCCGACGATCTCCCCCGCCGTCACCTGCAGGTCCATCCGGTGGATCACCGGCACCTGCCCGCCGGGCGCGGGCAGCGACACCGCGAGGTTCTCGATCCGCAGCAGCGGTTCCGGCGCGGTCATCGGGTCCTCCGGCTGCGCGGGTCCAGCCAGTCGCGCACGGCGTCGCCCAGGAGGTTGAAGGCCAGCACCACGGACAGGATGGCGACACCGGGCAGGATGCTCACCCACCACTTGGACAGGTCGGTGGACCCGGCCGCGATCATCGCCCCCCACTCCGGCGCGGGCGGCCGCGGGCCCAGGCCCAGGAACGACAGCGAGGCCAGCAGCAACACCGCGTTGCCCAACTCCAGGCTGGCCAGCACCACCGACGGGCCGACGCTGTTGGGCAGCACGTCGCGGCGCAGCGCCTGCCACGGCCCCACACCGAGCATCCGGGACGCGGACAGGAAGTCGGAACTGCGGATGGACAGCACGGCGCTGCGCACCACCCGGGCGTAGATCGGCCAGGAGACGATCACCAACGCCAGCACCGCGTTGCGGGTGCTGGGCCCGAACGCTGCCGAGACCGCCATCGCCAAGATGATCTGCGGGAAGGCGAAGACCAGGTCGGTCAACCGCATCAGGGCCTCGTCCACGCCGCGGCCGATGTAGCCGGCGATCAGCCCTAGTCCGCCACCGATGGCCAGCGCGAGCGCCACGATCACCACCGCCAGCGGCAGCGACAGCCGGGCGCCATAGATGATGCGGCTCAGGATGTCCCGGCCGAGTTGGTCGGTGCCGAACCAGTGCGCCCCGGACGGCGGCGCGTAGTACGGGCCGGACTGCACGAGCGGGTCGTAGGGCGCGATCGCCGGGGCGGCGATCGCCAGCACCACCCAGCCGAGCAGGATCACCATCGCGGCCACCGTCAGCACCCCGAGCGGCCGCCGCGGCGCGGCGCCCTCCGCACCCGGACGCCCCTTGCGCAACCCCAGCCAGCGCCGCGGGGCCAGCGCCCGCTCCGCCCTGGGATCCGACAGCTGACCCGGGCTGCGCAGCTCGGCGTCGGTTCCGGTCTCGGTCATGACAGCCGGATCCGCGGATCGATGACGCCGTACAGCACGTCCACCAGCAGGTTGACCAGCGTGTAGACCAACGCGACGAACAACCCCACGCCCATGATCGCCGGCAGGTCCAGGTTCACCGCCGCCCGGTAGGCGTACTGGCCGACGCCCGGCCAGCTGTAGATCTGCTCGATCAGCACCGTCCCGGACAGCAGCGAGGCGAAGGCCAGACCGCTGACCGTCACCACCTGCACCAGCCCGGCGCGCAGCACGTGCCGGCGCAGCACCACGCGCCGCGGCAGGCCCTTGGCGGTGGCCGCCTTGATGTAGTCCTGGTCCAGCACCTCCAGCATCGCCGAGCGGACGAACCGGATCAGCGCCGAGACGGTCAGGCAGGTCAGCACCAGCACCGGAAGCGCCAGGTGCCACACCGCATCCCAGAACACCACCGGCCGCCCGGTGAGCAGTGCGTCGACGGTGTACAGGCCGGTGATGTGGGTGGGCGGGGCGTACTTGGCGCTCAGCCGGCCGCCGTTGGGGGCGATGCCCAGCAGGTAGAAGAACACGTAGAGCACCACGATGGCCAGCCAGAACGACGGCGTGGACAGCCCCAGCAGCGCACCGGCCCGGATGCCGTGGTCGGTGGCCCGGTCCTTGCGGACCGCCGCCCACAGCCCGACCGCCACGCTGATCACCAGGGACAGCAGCATCGCCGGGATGGCCAGCTCCAGGGTGGCCGGCACGTACTTGCCCAGGTCCGACAGCACCGAGTCACCGGTGCTCTGGGACACCCCGAGGTCGCCGTGCACCAGGTTGCCCAGGTAGGTGAAGTACTGCACGATCAGCGGCTTGTCCAGGCCCCACTTGGCCCGGAACGCCGCGACGATCGTCGGATCCTTCTGCGCCGTCTCGGACAGGTTCGTGGTGGTGGGGTCCCCTGGCACGAGTTGCACCAGCAGGAACGTCACCACCGTCACGCCCAGCAGCAGGCCCAGGGTGATCAGGACCTTGCGGCCGATGAACCGGGCCAGGGTCCGCCGGTGGCGACGTACCACCGGGGCCGGGCCGGCCGCGGCGGGAGTACCCGCCGGCGGCCGGCCCGCGTCCGCGTCGGCTTGCGCGCCCGTCAACGGCTACCGATGTCGGCCACGTCGACCGTCCAGCCCGCGGCGGTGTAGGTGGCGTCGGTCAGATCGGGGCTGGCCACCAGCACGCCCGAGTTGTAGGCCAGCGTGATGTACGGGGAGTGCTCGCGCATCAGCCGCTGCCAGTCCTGCAGCGCCTTCGCCTGGTCCTCGGGGTCCAGGGTGGACAGCACCTTCTTGCCGGCGGCCACGGTCGCCGGGTCGGCCCGGTCCTCGGTCCAGCCGGCCGCCTGCGCGGTGTTCCCGCCGGGCATCAGGTCGGCGACCATGGAGGCGGCCACCGGGTAGTCCAGCAGTTGCGGGCTGAAGCTCATCGCGACCTTGCCGCCCTTGCGCTGGTCCAGGAACGAGGCGATCGGCGCCGGGTCCAGTTCGATCTTGATGCCGGCCTGGGCGGCGTCGCTCTGCACCTTGGCCGCGATGGTGCCCAGGTCCACGCCGCCGAAGGTCAGCGCCGGGTACAGCAGCTTGACCGTCTGGTCGCCGACGCCGGACTCGGCCAGCAGCTTCTTGGCGGTGTCCAGGTCCTGCTTCTGCGCCTCGGATGCGGGCAGCGCCCCGGCGTAGGCGGTGGGCACCACACCGGCGGCCGGCTCGCCGCCCGGGCCGAACAGCGCGGCGATGCCCTGGTAGTCCATGGCGGCCCGCATCGCGCCGACCCACTTCGCGTTGGACGTCACCTCGCTCACCGCCGGATCGGCGTCCAACCGCAACTGGTAGTAGGTGTTCGGGCTGCTGGTCTGCTGCAGTTCCTTCGGCAGGCCATCCAGCGAGCTGCCGGACAGGTCCAGCGCGATCTCCGCCGTGGGCACCTTGGACAGCGTCAGCTTCTGGTTCTGGATGTCCATGTTCTGGAACACCACCCGGCCGAAGGTTGGCTTGGTGCCCCAGTACTTCGGGTTCGCGGTGAGCACGATGCGCGATGCCGCATCGAAGGACTCGATGACGTACGGGCCGCTGCCCGCCGCGTTGGTGTTCAGGTAGCTGGACAGCTTGTCGGCGGTGGCGGCGTCCTCGCCGTCCACGGCGCCGTGCTCCTTGGCCACCTTGGAGTTCAGGATGCCGGCGGGCGGCATGGTCAGCATGGCCGGCACGTTCGGGTCGGCGACCGAACTGGTGACCACCACGGTGTGCTCGTCCGGCGCCGCGAAGGACAGGTTCTTCACGATGGCGGCCGCGCTGCCCTTGAGGTTCTTCAGACGGTTCAGGCTGAACACCACGTCGGTGGAGGTCACCGGGGAGCCGTCGGAGAACACCGCGTTGGAGCGCAGCTTGAAGGTGAAGGTGGTGGCGTCGTCCGAGGCGGTGTAGGACTCGGCGAGTTCGCCCACCGGCTTGGAGATGTCGGAGCCCTCGAAGGTCACCAGGGTGCTGTAGAGCGCGTGCACCACGACGTTGCCGGTCGGTTCGTACACCACGCCGGGATCCAAGCTCTTGACCACGAACGAGGTGTCCACGGTCAGGGTCTTCGCGGACCCGCTGTCCTCGGCCTCGCTGCCGCAGGCGGCCAGTCCGGCGCCGACCAGCAGCATCGCAGCGACCGCGGACACCGCACGGCGCACAGGCGATCCAGCCCTCATGGTGCTCCCTTCGCGTCGCAGCCGCTCGGCCGGCGACGGTTGGTCGGAGACGACTCGCGGGGGCAACGGCGCCGCCCGGCGTCTAGTGTGGTCGAACACACTTCGACAACACTAAACGCGAACTCGGGCGCGGAGTCAATCACGATGCGGTAACGGATCCTCCGCGTCGAGCACCCGGCCCACCAGGGCCACCGGCGGCGAGCCGAAGGACAGCAACCGGTCGTGGAACGACCGCAGCGAGAACCCGGCGCCCTCCCGCACCCTGGCCCATTCCCTGACCCGGTGGAAGCCGTCCCGGCCCAGCGCGTAACTGGACGGGTAGGTCGGGTTGTCGTGCCGGGTGTACCGGCGAACCTCGCCGGCGGCCATGTGCCGGTCCATCCCGGCGCGGTCCACCAGCAGGTCGACCGCCTGCGGCACGGTGAGCGCCGACGTGTGCAGCCCGGTGTCGATCACGATGCGCAGCGCGCGCCACAGGGCGTTGCGCCGCTTGAACAGCCGCACCCGGTCGTCCCTCATGAACCCGCTCTCCTCCAGCAGGTCCTCGGTGTACAGCCCCCATCCCTCCACGAACTGTGGGCTGCGCACGAAGCGCCGGATGGAGCCGACGGGGGTGCCGAGCTTGTGGTGCACCGCCTGCAGATGGTGCCCCGGATAGGTCTCGTGCCCGGCGATGGAGGAGATGAACACGAAGCAGTTGTCCCGCATGTGCTGGGCGCGCTGCGGTTCGGGGGCCGCCGGGTCGTTCGGGGTGATCAGGAACTCGCTGCGCAGCCCCGGGGCGAACGGCGGGCTGGTGGCCATGCAGCCCAGCGGCAGGCCCTCCCTGCGGTACTCCGGAACCCAGTCCATCACGCAGGTCTCGCCGTCCGGCACGGCCAGCAGGTCGGCCTGCTCGGTGTGCCGGGCCGCGTCCCGCATCGCCGACCCGTACGCCTGCAACAGGTCGGCCGGTTCCGGGTGGTCGGACTTGACGGCGTCGATCTGTTCGCGCCAGCCACGCGCCGGATCCAACACCGCGGCGAACTCGTCCAGGTGGGCCTGCTCGGCGTCCACCCGTTGCCGGCCGCTCTCCGCCAGGCCGTCGGCGTCCACGTCCAGATGCTGGAAGTCCCGCAGCAACCTGTCGAAGTACTCCCGGCCGCCCTGCCACCGGCCGGTGCCCCGGCCGGCCAGTTCCGCACACCAGGACGCGAAGTCCTGCACGCCCGGCTGAGCGGCGGCCGCCGCGGCGGTGACGTCGGCGGCCAGGCTGGACGGCAGAGTGCCGGCGAACCCGGTGACGGCGGTGCCCAGGAAGCGGGACAACCCGGTCGCGGACGCCTGCCCCATCTCCGCCCACAACGGCGGGGTGTCCGTGGTCAGGTTCGCCTTGGCGGTGACGAGGTAGCCGGGGATCTGGCGGAGCCGACCCAGCAACGCGCGTCCCTGCTCGGCCGGGTCGCCGCCGGCCATCAATACCGAGAGGGCGTCGCCCAGTCGCTCGGGATACCAGTAGGGCGCGCGCTGCCAGGCCCGGACGTGCTCGTCCTGGGCCACCGCGGTGCGCAGTTCGGTCAGCAGCACCTGGTGCTCCAGCCACGCCACGCTGCCGTCCGCCGGTACCGGCTCCGCCTCGGCGGCGTCCAGCATCCGGCGCCGGGCGTCGGCCTGCGCGGCCAGGGCGTCGGCATCCGCGTCGCCCAGGCTGTCCGACCGCCGGTGGTCGCCCTGTTCGGAGGCCAGCACCGGGTCGGCGGCGAAGCAGAACTCCACGTACGGGTGCAGCGTCTGGTCGCGCTCGGAAGACGGGTCGGTCACGCGTGTCCTCTCTGTGCCCGTCCCCCGGGGTCCGGCCCGGGAGGGCGCCGGCGGGACGGCGGGTCAGTAGCCGGCCAGCAGGGTCAATAGCAGGCCGGCAGGGTCAGTAGCCGACCGGCAAGGTCAGTAGCCGGCCGGCAAGGTCAGTAGCCGGCCAGCAGGGTCTGCAGCCGGGCCAGCCGGTCCGGCGCCAGGGTGCTGCGCACCCGGCGGGCGTCCGCGGGGCGACGGCCCCACAGGATGATCAACCGGGCCGCCCGGTCGGTCTCGATCACGTCCGGCGCGTCCTCCGGGTCGGTCAGCGACAGCGATCCGGCGCCGCCGTCGATGGACACCAGCAGATCCTGCTCGCCCGGGCACCGCAGCCGGGCGGTGAGGGGCCGGCCGGGTTCGGGATCGCGGGCCAGTCCGACCCGGAGCAGCGAGTCGCCCAGCAGTTGCACCGAGTGCACCAGCAGGTCCTGCTGGCCGAGCAGCTGCAGGCCCGGCTCGTCGTCACCGACCAGATCCCAGCGGTGCACGGCGTATTCCTGCCGCATGTGCTTGACCAGCTCGATCACCGGCAGTCCCCAGCCGACGTCGTCCGAGCGGGCCTGTGGATCCTGCGCCAGCATGGCGGCGAATGCCTGGGTCATCCGCCGCTCGGAGGTCTCCAACCGGCGGCGCAGCGCCGCGTCGTCCATCGCCCGGTACGGCGGCTCGCGCACCTCCCATGCCCCGAACTCCGGGACCGGCCGACCCTCCAGGTGCGCCTCCACCTGGTTGGCGAAGGCGTCGGCGCCGGAGGCCAGGTGGGCGATGATCTCGTGAGTGGTCCATCCCCGGCAGGCCGTCACCGCATCAGGCGGGGTGGAGTCCAGCGCCTCCAGGAAGGCGGCGATCTCCCGGCCCTGCCCGACCCCGCCGACCGCCGGATCCTGTTGCATGAGCCCGTCCCGTCTCTGTGGCCGCCCGGCGTCCGTCGGACGTTGCTGGTGAACGCGGAATATAGCAGCATCGAACACGACAGCGCCCGCCGGAGCCCCAGCGGGCCCATCCGGGGAGGCATCATGGCGCGCGGCGGGCCAGCGACCGAGACCACGGCGACCGCGTCGCGGCGCGGGCGGTCCCCCCGGACGGCCGATCCCGGGGGCCCGGCTCCGGCCGCGGCGGACCGCCCGGGGGCCGACCTGTCCGCGGTGATCGGCCGCCGGTTGCGCACCTTCCGCACCGCGCAGGGCCACACGCTGCGCTCGTTGTCGGCGCGCAGCGGCTTGTCGGTGGGCTTCCTGTCGCAGTTGGAGCGCGGCCAGACCTCCATCGGGTTGACCACGCTGCGGGATCTGGCGCACTGCCTGGGCAGGCAGATCGCCGACTTCTTCGACGACGGTCCGGACGGCGCAGCAGTCGACACGGTGTCCGGCGGATCCGACGGGCAGCCGGCGGGCGCCGTGCCAGGTTCATTGTTGCCCCAGCCGGATCCGTTGTGGGACAGGTACTTCACCCTGACCCGCAGCAGCGGCGAGCACTCCTCGCAGTACATCAGCGGGTTGCGTACCTACCGCATGCTGTCGCAGCGGGCGCCCGGCCTGATACTGGAACCGATGCTGGTGGAGATCGCGCCGGGCGGCCGGATGACCGAACAGGAGGTCCACGACGGCGAGGAGTTCGCCTATGTGGTCTCCGGGGAGCTGACCTTCACGGTGGCCGGCAGCACCCACCGGCTGGGCCCGGGCGACAGCCTGCACCTGAAGTCGTCCATCCCGCACAGCCTGCGCAACGAGACCGACCGGGTGGTGACGGTGGTGTCCGTGGTGACCCCCAGACTGTTCTGACCTCTGATGCGCCCTGCAGAGTGAGCGTTATTACGCGCACTCTGCAGTACGCACCGGTGACGCACCGGTGACGCACCGACCGCCCGCCGCGTCCGCGGCGGCCGCGGCGGCCGCACCACCCATGTTCGCTCTGGCCTCAACCCTGTTCGATGGGATAGAACTATCGACGTGCAGACCCCCGATGTCCTCGTCACCGGATGCCACCTCGTGGACGGCGTCACCGACCACCCGCTCCCCGACGCCGCGGTCTGGATCAGCGGCGGCCGGATCCAGCAGGCCGGCGCCGAGCCGGAGGTGCGCGCCGCGGCGCCCGCCGGATGCGCCGAGATCGACCTGGGCGGCGCCCATCTGATGTCCGGGCTGCTCAACATGCACACGCACTTCTCGCTGTCGCTGCCGGGACCGGGCGGGGACCGGATCCGCACCCTCGGCTCCCATGCATTGGCGCTGTACATGGCCTCCGGCGCGCGCCGCACGCTGCTGGGCGGGGTGACCACAGTGCGATGCGTCGCCGAGAAGGAGCATGCCGACTTCGCGCTGCGCGACGCCATCGGATCCGGGCTGCTGGCCGGCCCGCGCATCTTCACCGCCGGCCAGGCACTGGTGTGCACCGGCGGCCACGGCCACGAGGGCACCGACACCCTCGAGTGCGACGGCGCGGACGACTTCCGTCGCGGCGTGCGGTCGCAGATCTCCGCCGGCGCGGACCTGATCAAGATCATGATCTCCGGCGGGATCGCCGGCGAGCACGAGCAGATCAGCACCCCGCAGCTGACCGACGAGGAGATCGCGGCCGCGATCGGTACCGCGCACGATTGGGGCCGGCGGGTGACGGCGCACGCCGGGCCGGCGCCGATCATCGCCACCGCGGTGCGGCACGGCCTGGACTGCGTGGAGCACGGGTATCAGCTCACCGAGGAGGTCGCGCAGGCCATGGCCGACCGGGGCACCCACCTGGTGCCCACGCTGATCGTCACCCGGTGTGGTGACTTCTTCGACTCGTTGGGCGTGCCGGAGTGGATGCAGCGGCGGTCGCTGGACGCCGGCCCGCGGCATGTGCAGAGCTACCGGATGGCGCTGCAGGCCGGGGTGGATGTGATGCTGGGCAGCGACATGCCGCCGTTCTGGCCGATCGACGGGACCACCGCGACCATCCGGGAGCTGGAGCACATGGCCGAGTTCGGCCTGTCACCGGTCGCGGCGTTGCGCGCCGCGACCATCGTGCCGGCCCGCTGGCTGGGCGCCGGTGACGACATCGGCACGGTGCAGCCGGGTAAGTGGGCCGACCTGATCGCGATGGACGGCGACCCGACCCAGGACGTCTCGGCGCTGCGCTCGCTGCGCTGGGTGATGAAGGGCGGTGAGGTCGTGCGCGACGACCGGACGGGGGTGGGATCGTGACGGGCGACCGGGCCGCCGGCGCGCCGCACACCGGTCCGTCCGGGCCTGGCCAGGACCCGGACGCCGGCACCGACATGGAGCTGTACGACCTGCGGGTGACGGTGGAGCGGATCGAGGGCCGCTCGGTGTGCGGGCTGGCGGTCGGCGACTACTTCGAGCTGGTCAACAGCGCGGAGCTGCGCATCCCGGACGGCAAGCACTTCTGCGTGTTCGCCCTGCAGTCGGTACTGCCGCTGCTGCCGGCCAAGCAGCGGCAACTGCCGCAGGACGACTGGCTGGAGCGCGACTCCCTGGTGTGCTGCCCGGATCCGGAGGAGCGGGTGGTGATGCGCATCGAGCGCATCGGGCGCCGCCGGATGCGCTCGGACGACCTGACCTGACCCGACCCGGGACCGCTCGCCCGGGCCGACCGGCGCGGGTCAGACCGGGTACACCCGGTTGGCCGGGTCGAGTTCGCGGCGCCGCACCTCGGCGTCGATCACCTCCGGGTCGTACACCCCCACCGGGTCCGCACGGGTGGCCATGTACTTGCGGGCCGCGGCGAAATCGCCCAGCCACAGGTCGTACAGCCGGCGCAGTTCGGCCACCGGGGTGGCGTGGTCGTCCACCCGCAGCGACAGGTCGGGGTAGTCCTCGGTGCCGTAGATCAGGATGCCGGCGGACTGCTGCCCCCGGGCGTCCCCGCCGGCTCGCTGCCCGGCGGCCAGGGCGGCCAGCAGCCGCTCGGCGAACGGCAGGTCGGCGGCCGCTGTGTAGCCGGCCAGCGTCTGTTCCACGACCCCGGGTCCGGACAACAGGTTGCCGGCCACCGAGACCCCGTCACCGCTGACGTGTCCGGCCCACGGCACGCAGTCGGCGCCGGTGTGCGCCGCGGTACCGCCGGCCGCGTCCACGGCGTGCACCTGGCGGTGCGCCCGCCCGTGATCGGAGTCCACCAGTGACCGCACGGCACCGGCCGCGGACAGCCCGTCGCGCAGCAGCTGCAGACCGCGCGGGCCGTAGGTCGGGTTGATGGTGGCCTGGGTGGACAGCGCCCCGACGCCGGCCGCCGCGTTCAGGCACAGCCCGGCGGCGGCCAGGAACCGGGTGGCCACCGCGGCGCCAACCGCGCCCGTGCGCGCGTCACGGGCGACGATCGACCAGGTCACGCCGGACTACCAGCCGCGCTCGGCCAGCCGATGCGGCACCGGGATGTCGTCGACGTTGATGCCGACCATGGCCTCGCCGAGGCCGCGGGACACCTTGGCCAGCATGTCCGGGTCGTCGTAGAACGTGGTGGCCTTGACGATGGCCTCGGCCCGCGCCGCCGGGTTCCCGGACTTGAAGATGCCGGAGCCGACGAACACGCCCTCGGCGCCCAGTTGCATCATCATCGCGGCGTCGGCCGGGGTGGCGATACCGCCCGCGGTGAACAGCACCACCGGCAACTTGCCGGCCGCGGCGACCTCGGCGACCAGCTCGTACGGCGCCTGCAGGTCCTTCGCGGCCGCGTACAGCTCGTCCTTGGACAGCGACGTCAGCCGGCGGATCTCGGCACTGATGGTGCGCATGTGGGTGGTGGCGTTGGACACGTCACCGGTGCCGGCCTCGCCCTTGGACCGGATCATCGCCGCGCCCTCGGTGATGCGCCGCAGCGCCTCTCCCAGGTTGGTGGCGCCGCACACGAACGGCACGGTGAAGGCCCACTTGTCGATGTGGTGGGTGTAGTCGGCCGGGGTGAGCACCTCGGACTCGTCGACGTAGTCCACCCCGAGCGACTGCAGAATCTGCGCCTCCACGAAGTGCCCGATGCGGGCCTTGGCCATCACCGGGATGGACACCGCCTCGATGATCCCGGTGATCATGTCCGGGTCGCTCATCCGCGCCACACCGCCCTGGGCGCGGATGTCGGCCGGCACCCGCTCCAGCGCCATCACGGCCACCGCACCGGCGTCCTCGGCGATCTTGGCCTGCTCCGGGGTGACCACGTCCATGATGACGCCGCCCTTGAGCATCTCGGCCATGCCGCGCTTGACGCGGGCGGTGCCGGTGGCGGAGGGGGCGGCGCCGTCGGCGGAACCCGGGGCGGCAACGGGGGTGGTCTGGTCGGTGGACACGACAGTCTCCTGAATCGGTGACGGCGCGCGAGGACGGAGCGCGACCGCGGGGGTGGCCGGAGCATGTCGCACCGGCGGGCACGACGAAGGGCCTTGCCGCATTCTATCGCCCCGCCGGCGGATCCTCGACGACAGCCGTCCGGCCACCGGGCCGGCACCCGCCCGGGCGTCCCTCCGAGGGCGTGCCGCCCCTGGGTCCGTCAGCCGTGGTTGATCACGGACGTCTGCGGGGCGAGCAGCACCCAGGTCTTGCCCGGCTTGAACGGCACCGGCTTGCCCTTCAGGTCCAGGTACTTGGTCGGTGACGTGACGCTCGGGCGCAGCCAGGTGCCGTTGATCACCCGCCCGTCGCGGTACAGGGTGAACTTGCCCTTGCCGACGGTGTGCGACAGGTAGGACGCCGAACCCAGCGAGTCGACCGTGCCGTCCGGTTCGTCGCGTACGTGCTGCACCAGCACGTTCTGGGTGAACACCGGTCGTCCGTCGTGATCGACATAGGGCGTGTCGAAGTAGTACGGCCGGTACTTGCCGCCGGAGTAGGTGAACTTGATGCGCCCGGCCAGCATGGTGACGTCGATCAGCGACGTCCGGCGGGCGTTGACCAGCCGCTTGTCGTGCGTGCTGAAGCTGAAGCCCATCGGTTGCGCCTTGCCCTTGCCGGGGTAGGCGTTGGCCACGGTCCGCAGGTTGACGTGCAGGTTGTGCGTGCCGTCACCGAAGCTGGAGCGCCAGAAGCCCGGTCCGCCGGACTGCTGGGTGGCGTCCACCAGCACCGACTTGTACAGCCGCTGCATCTGGGCGCCCGCGCCCCCGGAGGCGACCAGGATGGGCCGGCCGTAGCTGGGCAGCAGCTGCACGTCGGTGGAGCGCATGCTGCGCACCGCACCCACCTCGGCCGGCAGCCGGGTGTGGAACACGGTGATCAGCCGGGTCAGGCCGCCCTCGACCTGCTCGACATAGACCACATCGGCGTCGGCGATGCCGAACTGCGGCATGCCCGCCCGGGTGTTGTCCATCTTGACCGCGATGACGGGGTTCTTGGAGACCGCCAGACCGGTCAGCGGATTGACCGGCTTGGGCTTCGGCTTGGGCTTGGGCTTGGGCTTCGGCTTGGGCGTCGGCTTCGGTGTGGGCTTGGGCGACGAGGACGACGTGCTGGTGGTGCTGCTGCTGGACGTGGTCGGCGTGGGCGTCGGTGACGGACTGCTCGACGTGGTGGACACCGAGCTGGTGGTGGGCGCCGGCGTGGACGTGCTGGGTGCGGACTCCGGGCTGCTGGTGCAGGCGGAGGCGAGGGCGAGCACAGCGACGATGGTCACGGCGTGCCGAAAGCGCATGCAGTACTCCTTGGTCGAGGGTGCGGCTGAGTGGGTTGTGGAGGACACCCGCCGCCGCAGCCACGGTAGGGCACCAGGAGGGGGTGCGAGTACCGGACCCGCCGCCGTGCGCAGGTCGGGGGCGGCGCGTCACCCGGCCGGCGTATCAAGCGTCAACTGATGGTTTCCGGCAGGTCGGGAGCAACCCTGGTGGTGACCATGCGCTGCGCATCGGCCAGCCGGTCCGCCAATTGCTCGGGATAGACCGGATCGGGGCAGGCGGTCAGCGCCTGGGCGTCGAACCAGCCGTGCTCGGTCAGCGTCTCGCGCTCCAGGAACGTGAAGTGGCTGGTGTCCACCTGATCCGAGCCGGAGCGGGCCACGAAGAAGTACTCCGTTTGCTCGTAGCGGGTGTCGCCCAGATAGGTGAAGCTGGCGCTGCGCCGCCAGATCGGCCCGATCAGATCCTGCGGCTGCAGGTGCATGCCGGTCTCCTCGGCCAGTTCGCGGAGCGCGCCGGCGGCCAGATCCTCCCCGGGCAGCAGCCCGCCGCCAGGGGTGAACCACCAGCGCTGCCCGTCCGCCGGGTCGACCCCGCGGAACAGCAGCACCCGGCCGTCGCCGTCCAGCAGCACCACCCGGCCGGCCGTGCGCCGCACCAGGCCGCCGGGGTCCGGCGTGTCCGCCGCGATCTCGAAGTACTCCGGCAGGGCGGCGCGGCCGGCCAGCCGGAAGAACCGGGTGAACCACGAGCCGCGCAACGCCCGGGTGTCGCGGACCGCATCGTTGTAGAACCGGCGGGCCAGCAGCACCCGTTCCGCGGCGTCGGCGAGTTCCGCGGCCAGCTCGCCCTCCTGCTCGGGCGGCACATCGGACAGCGCCCGAGACAGGGCCGTCTCGGCCTCGTCCCGCTGGTCCCGGGGGGCGGCGTCGGCGGCGTCGGCCAGGGCGTGCAACTCGGTGGCGCGATCCGGATCGAGCCGACCGGTCGCCGCCAGCGCCCGGGCCGCCACGATCCTGCGGGACAGCGCCCCCTCCAACGCCGCCCAGGCGGCCTGGGTGCGCACATGCAGCCGGTCCAGCCGGTTGGCGGTGAGCCACAACCGGAATGCCGCGAGCAGCAGCAGGACGACGAGGATGACGATGATCGTCGCTGTCATGCCCCAGTCACGCCCGCTCCCTGTGCGATCCGGCGATCCGTCCATCCTGCCGGGCCGGGGCGCGGGTCGATCACCCGGCCCCGCCCGGCCGGCCGGCGCGCAACCGTTCCGGCAACCCGGCCGGCTCAGCCGTCGCGGGAACGGCCGGCTCAGCCGTCGCGGGAACGGCCGGCTCAGCCGTCGCGGGAACGGCCGGCTCACTCCGCCTCGGCGACCG
>DASSTH010000172.1:0-11265 GCA_035708025.1 Nakamurella sp.
GCCAGCTCGCTCACCTTCGATCTGGCGATGGCGAGCGCGGCCGGCTCCACCCGGGCGACCGGTGGCATCGACTGGTCGGTGCCGGCATCCGGCTGACTTCGCGCGGTGACAGCGACGGGTGCCCCGATGTTTGTGGCGGGCGCCTGGCGGGCCCTGGCCGGCTCCGACGGGCGCTGTGACTTTGCTCCAACCGCTGGAGCAAAGTCAAAGGCTCGGGAAACGTATCGGCCGCCGTCCCCGGACGCGGTGCCCGTGACCGCTGACCGACCGGGTCGGTCACCGGCCGCATCGCCCGTGACCGATGACCGACTCGGACCTCCCGGCAGGCGGTCGCAGCGGCCCGACCCCGTTCAGATCAGGCCCTGCGCCAGCATGGCGTCGGCGACCTGCACGAACCCGGAGATGTTGGCGCCCAACACGTAATTGCCCGGCTGGCCGTACTCGTCGGCGGCCGCGGCGCATCGCTCGTGCACCCCGGTCATGATCGCCGAGAGCCGCTGCTCGGTGTAGTCGAACGACCAGGCGTCCCGGGACGCGTTCTGCTGCATCTCCAGCGCGCTGGTGGCCACCCCACCGGAGTTGGCCGCCTTCCCGGGTCCGAACAGCACCCCGGCGTCCTGCAGCAGCCGCACCGCCTCCGGCGTGCAGGGCATGTTGGCGCCCTCCGCGACGGCCAGGGTGCCGCCCTCCACCAGCGACTTGGCGTCCACCCCGGACAGTTCGTTCTGGGTGGCACAGGGCAGCGCCACGTCGCACGGCACCTCCCAGATGGACCCGCCGGCCACGAAGGCCGCCGCGCCACCCCGCCGCTCGGCGTAGTCCGACACCCGCCCGCGCTCCACCTCCTTGACCTGGGACAGCAGGTCCAGATCCAGGCCCTTGTCGTCCACCACGTAGCCGGAGGAGTCCGAGCACGCCACCACGGTGGCGCCCAGCTCCTCCGCCTTGCGTGCCGCATAGATCGCCACGTTGCCCGAGCCGGACACCACCACCCGGCGACCGTCCAACGACGCGCCCCGGGTGGCCAGCATCTGCTGCACGAAGAACACGGCGCCGTAGCCGGTGGCCTCGCGCCGCACCCGGGAGCCGGCGAACGACAGGCCCTTGCCGGTCAGCACCCCGGACTCGTACCGGTTGGTGATCCGCTTGTACTGCCCGAACAGGTAGCCGATCTCGCGCTCGCCGACGCCGATGTCGCCGGCCGGCACGTCGGTGTACTCGCCGATGTGCCGGTACAGCTCAGTCATCATCGACTGGCAGAACCGCATCACCTCGGCGTCGCTGCGGCCCTTGGGGTCGAAGTCCGAACCGCCCTTGCCACCGCCGATCGGCATGCCGGTCAGGGCGTTCTTCAGCGTCTGCTCGAACCCCAGGAACTTGATGATCCCCAGGTACACACTGGGATGGAACCGCAGCCCGCCCTTGTACGGGCCCAGCGCCGAATTGAACTCCACCCGGAACGCCCGGTTGATCTGCACCCGGCCGGCGTCGTCGGTCCACGGCACCCGGAAGATGATCTGCCGCTCCGGCTCGCACAGCCGCTCCAGCACCGCGCGATCGGCGTACTGCGGATGCCGGCGCACCACCGGATTGAGGGACTCGAGCACCTCTCGTACGGCCTGGTGGAACTCCACCTCGCCGCCATTGCGGGCCAACACGGTGTCGAAAACGGTCTGCAAGGAGGGATGTAGCTCGGTCACCTGGCAAGACTACCGACCCCCTGCCGGCCGCTGAACCGATGCAGCACGTCCCGCATGGTGGGATGGACTTCTCCTCGCTCGGACGATGCCGGGCCGCAAGTTCCGCTGCGCGTGGGGCGTATCCCGGGACGAGTTTCGGCCGTGCCCGCCTGCTGTGGCGCATCAGACAGCACAAAGGTGTGGCGCGGCGCCCCTATTGTGGACGGCGCCATGACGGGGACCACCGGGCCGACCAGCACGGCGACGACGGCCGACGATCTCTCGGCCCGGCTCGCCGACGTCGCGTTCACCGATGAACGGCGGTTGGGGCGTCGATTGCAGCGCGCTCGCAGGCTGCGCGGCGCGGCCCGCGGCCGGGAGTTGGCCGCGCTGGCCCAACAGATCGGCCGGGCGGAGGCCAGGGTGCGTTCCCGGGCGGCCGCCGTCCCGGCCATCACCTTCCCACCGGAGCTACCGGTGTCCGCGCGGGTCGACGACCTCGCCGCGGCCATCCGGGACCACCAGGTGGTCGTGGTCGCCGGCGAGACCGGGTCCGGGAAGTCCACCCAGCTGCCCAAGATCTGCCTGGCCGCCGGCCGCGGGGTGCGCGGCATGATCGGGCACACCCAGCCCCGGCGGATCGCCGCCCGGGCGCTGGCCGAGCGGATCGCCGAGGAGACCGGCACCCCGCTGGGCCGCGCCGTCGGATACACCATCCGGTTCGGTGATCACACCGGACCGGACACCCTGGTCAAGCTGATGACCGACGGCATCCTGCTGGCCGAGATCGCCCGCGACCCGGACCTGCTGCGCTACGACACGATCATCATCGACGAGGCGCACGAGCGCAGCCTGAACATCGACTTCCTGCTCGGCTACCTGACCCGGCTGCTGCCGCGCCGGCCGGAACTGAAGCTGATCGTCACCTCCGCCACCATCGACCCGGACAAGTTCGCCCGGCACTTCGGTGGCGCCCCGGTGGTGGAGGTCTCCGGTCGCACCTACCCGGTGCAGATCCGCTACCGCCCGTACGGCGCAGACGCTGCCGACGACGCTACGGACGGTGCCGACGACGACGGTGTCGACGATGGTGACAGTGCCGACGACACCGGTGGTGCCGGTGACGGTGTCGGTGCGGACGGCGGTGACGGAAATGCTCGAGCCCGCGCTCCCGCGGCGCCCAGGCGCTCCCCGGCGGGCCGCGGAGGCCCGCCCGGTGCCTCGTCACCGGAGGTCATCGACCAGCCCACCGCCATCCTGCGGGCCGTCGACGAACTGAGCGCCGAGGCGCACAGCGGCGACGGCGACATCCTGATATTCCTCTCCGGCGAGCGCGAGATCACCGACACCGCTGAGGCTTTGCGCGCCCACCTGGCCGGCCGGGCGGGGGTGGCGGGCCGGACCGAGGTGCTGCCACTGTACGGACGGTTGTCCGTGGCCGAGCAACACCGGGTGTTCGCCCCGCACTCCGGCCGGCGCATCGTGCTGGCCACCAACGTGGCCGAGACCTCCCTGACGGTGCCCGGCATCCGATACGTGATCGACCCGGGGACCGCCCGGATCTCCCGGTACTCCCCGCGCACCAAGGTGCAGCGGTTGCCGATCGAGAAAATCTCCCAGGCGTCGGCCGGGAAACGGGCCGGGCGGTGTGGGCGGGTGGCCGACGGGATCTGCATCCGGCTGTACTCCGAGGAGGACTTCGCCGCCCGGCCCGAGTTCACCGACCCGGAGGTGGCGCGCACCTCGCTGGCGTCGGTGATCCTGCAGATGGCCGCGCTCGGCCTGGGCGACATCGCCACCTTCCCGTTCCTCGATCCGCCGGACGGCCGACAGATCACCGACGGCATCACGGTTCTCACCGAACTCGGGGCCCTGGACCGGTCCGGCTCCGATGTCCGGCTGACGGCCACCGGCCGCTCGCTGGCGGCCCTGCCGGTGGACCCCAGGCTGGCCCGGATGATCGTGGAGGGCGACCGCCGGGGCTGCCTGGCCGAGGTGCTGGTGATCGTGGCGGCGCTGGCCATCCAGGACGTGCGCGAGTACCCGCTGGAGGAGCGGGACAAGGCGGTGGCCGCGCATTCCCGGTTCGCCGACCCGACCTCGGACTTCCTGGCCGTGCTGAACCTGTGGCACTACCTGGCCGACCGGGCAAAGGCGCTGTCCGGCAACGCCTTCCGCCGGATGTGCCGGGCGGAGTACCTGCACTACCTGCGCATCAGGGAATGGCAGGACCTGCATGCCCAGCTGTCCTCGGTGGCGGCCGGCCTCGGGATGGACGTGCAGGCGTCCGCCCGCACCGGGGAACGCGCGGACCCGGCCGACGACGCCGTACCGGCCCGCCGCGCGGACGGCCCGCGCCGCCGCCGGGATGGGCCGGCCACCCAGCAGGGCCGTGGATCGGCGTCGGTGGGGGTGGACCGCGCCCGGGTGCACACGGCCTTGGCCTCCGGGCTGCTCTCGCACATCGGCACCCGCATCGACTCCGACCGGCCGGCCGGCACCGGCCGGGACCGGTCCGGCGGACGGGAACGCGGCGCCGGCCGGGGCCGGGAGTACCAGGGCACCCGGGGCAGCCGGTTCGCCATCTGGCCGGGGTCCGCGTTGTCCCGGTCCGGTGCGCCGTTCGTGCTGGCCGCCGAGTTGGTGGAGACCTCCCGGCTGTGGGCCCGCACGGTGGCCGCTGTGGACCCGGGCTGGATCGAGGAGGTCGGCGGGGATCTGCTGCGCCGCAGCTACTCGGAGCCGCGCTGGGACTCCCGCCGGGGAGCCGTGCTGGCCACCGAGCGGGTGTTGCTGCTGGGCGTGACGC
Source organism: Nakamurella sp. (assembly GCA_035708025.1). Classification (GTDB taxonomy): domain Bacteria; phylum Actinomycetota; class Actinomycetes; order Mycobacteriales; family Nakamurellaceae; genus Nakamurella. The sequence goes on from DASSTH010000172.1 coordinate 4,489, forward strand.
TGGTCGCCGGCCGCACCGTGCAATACGACCGCATCGACCCGGCCGGCGCCCGGGAGCTGTTCATCCGGCACGCGCTGGTGGAGGGCGATCTGGTCACCCGGCACAGCTTCCTGGAGGCCAACCAGGCGGCGCTGGACGAGGTGGTGGAATCGGAACGGCGGGCCCGCCGGCACGACATCGCCATCGACGACGAGGCGCTGTTCGCGCTGTACGACGCCCGCCTCCCGCCCGAGGTCACCTCGGCGCGGCATCTGGACTCGTGGTGGCGCAAGGCCTCCCGCAGCCAGCCCGACCTGCTCAGCTTCACCCCGGAGATGCTCATCGCGGTCGGCGCCGAACTGGCCCCCAAGGAGCAGTACCCGGACCGATTCACCTCCGGCGGCGTGGACGTCGAGCTGGACTACGTCTTCGAGCCCGGATCGCCGGACGACGGGGTGTCCGCCACCATCCCGCTCGCGGTGCTGCCGCAACTGGACCCGGACGCGTTCCCCGCCCAGGTCCCCGGCCTGCAGCGGGAACTGGCCGTGGCGTTGATCCGATCGCTGCCCAAGTCGATGCGGCGGGCGTTCGTGCCGGCGCCGGACTTCGCCGACGCAGCGCTGCAGAGGGTCGGCGAGGAGACCGGCTCGCTGCCCGAGCAGCTTGCCGCCGAACTCACCGCGATGAGCGGGATCAGGGTGTCCGCAACGGATTTCGACCTCGACAAGGTGCCGGACCACCTGCGCATGACGTTCACGGTGGTCAACGAGGCCGGGCGTGAGATGGCCAAGGGCAAGGATCTGGCCGCCATCCAGGCGTCGCTGCGCAGCGACTCCCGCACCGCGGTCGCCCGGGTGTCCTCCGGCATCGAGCGCACCGGCCTCAGGGAATTCCCGCCCGCCGGCGTCCCGCGCGAGATCACCGGCACCGCCGCCGGCCAGTCCGTGGTGGGCTATCCGGCGCTGGTCGCCGAACCCGGCGGCACGGTCGGCATCGAGGTGTTCACCGACCGCCGCGACCAGGCCAGGGCCATGCGGGAGGGCACCCGCCGGCTGCTGGTGCTGGTCGCGGAACCCGTCACCGACCGGATCCGTTCCACCCTGCGCCGGCTGACCACCAGCCGGGGGCCGTCCGCGCCCGGGACCCGCCCGGCGCTGTCCCGTGACGACCTGCTGCTGCTGTCCACCGCGCCGCACGGCGACCTGGCGGCGGTGCTGGACGATGCGACGGCGGCGGCCGTGGACGCCCTGCTGGACTGGGCCGGCGGCCCGGCCTGGGACGCCGATGCCTTCGGTGCGCTGGCGGACAGGCTGCAGCCGCACCTGGAACCGGCGGTGCTGGACATCCTGCACGCGGCGGCCGACGTGCTGCGGGCCGGTGCGGAGGCCGACCGGGCCATCGAGTCGGCCCGCCGGACCGCCACGTCCGGTCAGCTCGCGGAACTGCGCGCCGAGCGCGACGGGTGGCTGCGCCCCGGCTTCGTCACCGATGTGGGGGCCGCGCACCTGCCGGACGTCGCCCGCTACCTGCGGGCGCTGGCCGTGCGGGCCGGTCGCATCGCCGACAGCCCGGACCGGGACCGGCAACGGGCGGCGGAGATCGCCGAACTGCGGGCCGCCATCGACCTGCGGCTGGCGGCGTTGCGGCCGGAGCGCCGCCGGGACGAGGACGTCGCCGCGCTGCGCCGGCTGCTGGCCGAGTACCGGGTGGCGGTGTTCGCCCAGCCGATGCGCACCGCGGTGCCGGTGTCCGCCAAGCGCGTCCGCTCGGCGATCACGGCGCTGCGCGACTGACCGGGCGGCCGAAGCACCGGCTTCGTCGTCAGTCGACTGCCGGTGGACGCGCCGGGCGGGTCGGGGCGCGTCGGGTGGCAGTCGACGCGGAAGGGAGGCTGGCTGCTACTGCCCGGCGGGGGCGTCCTTGTCGTCGGCGAGCTTGTCGATGAAGCTGCCGATGGCGCTCTCCGCCTTCTCCACCTGCTCCTGGTGGCCGACCTTGTCCGCCACGAAGTCGCCGGCCTTGTCCACACCCTGCTTGATCTGGTCGGCGTGGTCCCCGACGAAGTCCTCGGCCTTGTCCTTCAGTTCGCCGAAGTCGACCATGTGACGCTCCCCTCGATCGTGGGGCGGACCCGATCCCGGTTGCCGACGGTGCCGACTCCGTTCCCCGATGCGGTCTGCAGCGGCCCGGCCGGGTCGCCCGTTCAGCCTAGCCGGGACATCAGGCCTTCGGAACTGACGAACAATCCGTCGGCGTCCACCACGAACTCCCGCTCCCCGAACGGGCCGGAGTACGCGATGCGGGCGCCGTCGGCGTCCACCGACTCGTTGTGACCGTGGTGCTGCACCGGGGTCACCACCAGGCCGGGCAGGCTGATCGATGCCACCGTCACCGTCACGTCGGCCCCCGCCTGCCGCTGCAGGCCCAGCCGGCGGATCGGCAGCGACGCCGCGAACGCCGAGCCGACCAGGTAGACGTCCACCGCGTCATCCAGCTCGGGCAGCGGATGCGATCCGGTCGGGCTCTCCACCACCCACGGCCCGCCCGGGCTGCGCGTCACCGCCAGCGAGCGCTCCCCGTCCGCGTCGTCGCAGCGCACGGTGATCCGCCGGCTGCGACCCTCGCTGTCCGCGACCACGGAGTACGACGCGCCGTACGCCCGCTCCCCGGCACTGACGATGTAGCCGGTGGCCCGCAGCGCCGGTCCGGACATCGCCACCCGGACCGTCTCCACCTGGCATCCGTCCGGGGAGGCATAGCTGACCATCTTCGCTGTCGTTGGATCGGTCACGACGCTTACCGTAGTCCCGCGTCACGCACCGTCGGCAAAGCCGCTTGACGACGGCCGCCGGCACCGGCGACCCTGGCCGGCGTGGGCCACCTGGACATCGCCGGCATCGCATACACCCTGGCGGACGGCCGGCCGTTGCTGGCCGACGTCACCTTCCGCGTCGCTGCCGGCTCGGTCACGGCGCTGATCGGCCCGAACGGCACCGGCAAGTCGACGCTGCTGCGCATCGCCGCCGGCGAGCTGACCCCGGACGCCGGCACCGCCGTGCACTCCGGCGGGCTGGCGGTGATGAATCAGTTCATCGGGTCGCAGTCGGGCGGCGTCGCCGGCGACCAGGCGACGGTCCGCGACCTGCTGCTGTCGGTGTCGCCGGATCCCGTGCGCCGGGCCGCGGCCGCGCTGGACGCCGCCGAGCTCGCCATGATGACCGACGAATCCGAGCCGGTCGCGCTGGCCTACGCCACCGCCCTGGCCGACTGGGCCGACGTGCACGGCTACGACCACGAGACCGCCTTCGACAAGGCCACCGTGGCGGCCCTGGGGGTGCCGTACGACCGGGCCAAGTTCCGGTCGGTGAGCAGCCTGTCCGGCGGCGAGCAGAAGCGACTGGTGCTGGAACTGCTGCTGGCCGGTCCCGAGGAGGTGCTGCTGCTGGACGAGCCGGACAACTACCTGGACGTCCCGGCCAAGATCTGGCTGGAGGGGCGGCTGGCCGCCAGCGACAAGGCGGTGCTGCTGGTCTCGCACGACCGCGAGCTGCTGGGCACTGCGGCCGACCGGATCGTCACCCTGGAGCCGGGCAGTGCGGGCGCGGTGTCCTGGGTGCACGGCGGTTCGCTGCGCACCTACCACGCCGCCCGGGAGGAGCGGAACTCCCGGCTGGAGGAGCTGCGTCGGCGCTGGGACGAGGACCATCAGCGGCTGCGCGAGCTGATGCTGATGTACAAGAACAAGGCCGCCTACAACTCCGACATGGCCTCCCGGTACCACGCGGCGCAGACCCGGCTGGCGCGGTTCGAGGAGGCCGGGCCGCCACAGGCGGTGCCGCGGCCACAGCGGGTGCGGATGCGGCTGCGTGGCGGCCGGACGGCGAAGCGTGCGGTGACGTGCACGTCGTTGCAACTGAACCTGCCCGATTCGTCCGGGACTTCGTGGCCGGACCCGGCCGGTCCGCCCGCGGGCACGGCCCTGCTGCAGCCGTTCGACCTGGAGATCTTCTACGGCGACCGGGTCGCGGTGCTGGGCTCGAACGGCTCGGGCAAGTCCCACCTGCTGCGGCTGTTGGCCCGCGGCGGATCGGACCCGGACGTGCAGCACCAGCCCGTCGGTGACGACGTCCCGGCACCGGTGGCCCACACCGGAACGGCCGTGCTGGGCTCCCGGGTCCGGCCGGGCTACTTCCGGCAGACGCACGCGCACCCGGAACTGGCCGGCCGGACGCTGCTGGAGATCCTGCATCGCGGCGACGATCACCGGGCCGGGATGGGGCGGGAGCAGGCATCCCGGGTGCTGGACCGGTACGGGCTGGCCCGAACGGCCGAGCAGACCTTCGACACGCTGTCCGGCGGGCAACAGGCCAGGCTGCAGATCCTGTTGCTGGAGCTGTCCGGGGCGACGCTGCTGCTGCTGGACGAGCCGACCGACAACCTGGACCTGGAGTCGGCCGAGGCCCTGGAGCAGGCGCTGGACTCCTTCGACGGCACGGTCATCGCGGTGACGCACGACCGGGCGTTCGCCCGCACCTTCGACCGTTTCCTGGTGCTTTCCGAGGACGGCTCGGTGGTGGAGACCGACGAGCCGGTGTGGGACCTGGCCCGGGTCCGCCGGAATCGGTGACGGCCCACCGGTCGGCCGGGTCGCCGAGACGACGGGGCGGCCCGTCCGTCGGGCGTGCCCGCGGGCCGGGGACCGTCCTCCGCCGATGACATACGGTCGAAGGCTGGGCCGGCGGCCGTCCGGCGAGGGAGCCAGCATGAAGATCACCGTCATCGGCGCGGGCAGCACCTACACCCCGGAGCTGGTGGAGGGTTTCGCGCGGCGGGTCGACCTGCTGCGGGTCGACGAACTGGTGCTGCACGACATCGACGCCGGCCGGCTGGAGGTGGTCGCCGGGCTGGCCCGCCGCATCCTGGCCCGGCAGGACTACCCGGGGGCGGTGCGTACCACCACCGACCTGGCCGACGCGATCGACGGTGCCACCGCGGTGCTGATCCAGCTGCGGGTGGGCGGGCAGTGGGCCCGGCTGCGCGACGAGACCCTGCCGGGGAAATACGGACTGCTGGGCCAGGAGACCACCGGTCCCGGCGGATTCGCCAAGGCGCTGCGCACCGTCCCGGTGGTACTGGACATCGCCGACCAGGTGCGCCGGCGCGCCGGAGAGTCGGCGTGGATCATCGACTTCACCAACCCGGTCGGGATCGTCACCCGCGCCCTGCTGGACGAGGGGCATCGCGCGCTCGGGCTGTGCAATTCGGCGATCGGGTTTCAGCGCAGGTTCGCCCGGCACTTCGGCGTGCAGCCGGAGCGGGTGGAACTGGGCCATGCCGGGCTGAACCACCTGACCTGGATCCGGTCGGTGCGGGTGGACGGCGTCGAGCGGATGCCGGAGATGCTGTCCGGGCCGGACGCGGCGGACCTGGTCAAGTCCACCGGCTGCCCACTGGACCTGGTGCGCACCCTGAACGCGCTGCCGTCGTACTACCTGCAGTACTACTACGACACCGACGCGGTGGTGGCCCGGCAGCGATCCGGCGAGCACCGGGCCCAGGAGGTGCTGGGGATCGAGCAGCAACTGCTCCGGATGTACGCCGATCCGGCGCTGGACCACAAGCCGGAACTGCTGGAGAAGCGCGGCGGCGCCTACTACAGCGAGGCCGCGGCGGCGCTGGTCACCTCTCTGCTCACCGGCGACGGCGCCCGGCACTACGTGAACCTGCGCAACAACGGCACCATCACCGGGCTGCCGGACGAGGCAGCCGTCGAGGTGCCGGCGACGGTGGACACGTCCGGCGCGCACGCCGAGCCGGTGCCCGACCTGCCCCCGGAGATGCTGGGGCTGGTGCAGGCGGTGACGGCGTACGAGGTGTTGGCCATCCGGGCCGCGGTGACGGGAGACCGGGAGGTGGCCGCCCGGGCGCTGATCGCGCATCCGCTGGTGCGGCAGTGGCACCTGATCCCCGACCTGCTGGCGGACATCCTGGACCAGAACGCGGAGTTGTTGCCGCGCTTCGCACCCCGTTCGGCCTGATCCGCCAGGTCGGGACGTTGTGATGACCCGCTACGTGATCGCCGCCGACGGCGGCAACTCCAAGACCGATCTGGTGCTGGCCACCACCGGCGGCCGGATCGTGTCCCGGGTCCGGGGCCGGGGCACCCACCCGCACGTGGACGGGATGGACTCCATGGCCGCCGATCTCGCCGCGCTGGCCCGCCGATCGGTAGCTGCGGCGGGGCTGCCCGACCGCACCCGCGTCGAAGCGGCCGCGTTCCACCTGGCCAATCTGGACCTGCCGGGGGAGGAGCGGGCGGCGGCGGCCGCGCTGCGCCGGTCGGGGGTCGCGGAGGCGGTGACGGCCGCCAACGACACCATCGCCGTGCTGCGGGCCGGCTGCCCCGACGGGTGGGGCGTCGCGGTGGTGTCCGGGGCGGGGGTCAACGCGATGGGGCGGCATCCCGGTGGGCGGGTGGCCCGGTTCCTGGCGCTGGGCGAGATCACCGGCGACTGGGGCGGCGGGTACCGGGTGGGGCTGGCCGGGCTGGGCGCGGCGATGCGGGCCGGCGACGGCCGCGGCGCGCCCACCGTGCTGGCCCAGCGGATCGCCGCCCACTTCGACCGGCCCAGCAGCGAGGCGGTGGCGGTTGCCGTGCACCGGCGGGAGATCACCCACTCCCAGTTGCAGGGGCTGGCGCCGGTGGTGTTCGGCGCCGCGGACGACGGCGACGAGGTGGCCCGCTCGATCGTGGTGCGGCTGGCCGACGAGGTCGTCACCATGGCCACGGCGTTGCTC
>DASSTH010000173.1:0-2552 GCA_035708025.1 Nakamurella sp.
TGCGAGGTGAAGCTGCCCTGCTGCTCGATGACCGCGTGCAGATCGCGGAGCCGGTCCCGGTATCGCTGCACCGAGAAGTCCGGCACGGTCCAGATCACCTTGCGCAGGAACACGATCACCGCGGCGATGTCGAAGAACTGCACACGCAGCGATGCGGTGCGCAACTCCGCCACATGCAGCCCGCACGAGCGTGCGCGGTCGGCCGCCCGGTCGGGGTCGCGGGCGTCGCCCAGGGGCTGGGGTCCCATCAGGAACTCGTACAACTCTCGGTTGGAGCCTGCGCCGATCTGCTGCGAGAGGTACTGCCCCCCGGAACGCAGCACGCGGGCGATCTCCGGCCATGCCGTGATCGTGGGATGGCGGCTGGTCACCAGGTCGAACGAGGCGTCGGCGAACGGCAGTGGGCCGTCGTCGGGGCACAGCACCACCGTCCCACCCAGCGGTGCCAGCGCCCGGCCGGCCAGCGCGGCGTTCGGCGGCCAGGATTCGGTGGCGACCAGGACGGCCGGCGGGCGCGGGATGCCGGCCACCACCTCGCCGCCGCCGGTCTGCAGGTCCAGCGCGGAGTCGGCGTTCGCCATCGCCTCGCCGAGCAGTCGGGCGTACTGCCACGGAGGTCGTTCCTCGGTCGCCCGGCCGGCGAACCAGGAGAAGTCCCAGCCCTCCACCGGTACCGACTCGCCCTCACGCACCAGGTCCTGGAAGGTTCGCGCCGCTGTCGTCACGACAGCTACCGTCGTCCCGCTCGCGGCGTCGCGCCAGCCATTTACCATGAGCCGATGATCACAGCGGTGCACACCCTGATCTACGCCGACGACGCCGAACGGGCTAGGGCCTTCCTGCGGGACGTGCTCGGCTGGCCGTGCGTGGACAGCGGCGGCGGGTGGCTGATCTTCCGTACCGGGCCGGGGGAGATGGGCGTGCATCCCACCTCCGAAGGGGGTGGTGCGAGCGCGGCGGCGCAATCCGGCGGCGGTGACGCGACCGGCGGGGTGCAGTCCGGCGGCGGTGACGCGACCGGCGGGGTGGAGTCCGGCGGCGGTGACGCGGGTGGCGGGGTGGAGTCCGGCGGCGGTGACGGGAGCGGTGGGGCATGGTCGACCAGCCAGCATCACGAGATCACCCTGATGTGTGACGACATCACCGCGACGGTGGCCGAGTTGCGTGGTCGTGGGGTGGAGTTCCTGCGGGGCATCCGGGACGACGGTTTCGGGCTCACCACCGCGTTCGCCATCCCGGGTGCGGGCAGCATGATGCTGTACCAGCCGGCGCACCCGACCGCGTTCGACCTCCCGGAGCGCGCCCCGGCGGACCGCGATGCCTGACGTCGCCGCCGGCACGGCCGACCAGCGGGGCGCATCCGCAACGGAGGAGTTGCACTTCCGCCGCGCCAGGGCCGAGGACGTGGCGCCGATCGTCGCTATGATGGCCGACGATCACCTTGGCGCGCAGCGGGAGTCGCCGGACGACCTGGCCCCGTACCTGGCGGCGTTCCAGGCCATCGACGCAGACCCGAACCAGCTGCTGGCAGTGGTGGAACTGGCCGGCGAGGTGGTCGGCACCCTGCAGGTGATCTTCCTGGCCGGGCTCGGCCGGCGCGGTGCCACCAAGGCACTGGTGCAGGCGGTCCGGGTGGCCTCGCGGCTGCGCAGCCGCGGCATCGGCGCGGCCATGATGGCCTGGGCGGCCGAGCAGGCCCGGGCCCGCGGCTGCACGCTGATCCAGCTCACCACCCATGCCTCGCGCGGCGACGCGCACCGGTTCTACGACCGTCTCGGCTACCAGCACACGCACCGGGGGTACACCCTTCCGCTCTAGTAGTCCGGCCCGTGCCGGCCACGAGGGGCGCGGGCCTGCCGAGCGGAACACCAAGCGAACGATCGGACCCTGACCGCCGCACCGCCCGCCGCACCGCCCGCCGTCCCGGAGGCCGCGGCCGGTCAACCGCGCGGGCCGGCGCCGTGCAGTCCCTGCAGGGCCTCCCGGTACACCGCCCAGCTATCGGCCACCGGGCCGAGGTGCCCCAGCTTGTCCGGATTCTGCACCGAACGGATCGTCTGGATCCGCCCGTCCAGCACGTCCAGCGTCCAGGTGGCCACCACCTTGCCGTCCCGGTCGCGGAAGATCGCACCCGGCTGGCCGTTGACGTCGTGCCGCTGCATCGACATGTCGATGCGGAAGATGGACGGCACGGTCGTGGTGAGCACCCGGGCGACCTTGTCCATCCCGACGATCGCCCTGGCCCACTGCGGCGCCTTGCCGCCGCCGTCTCCGACCATCTGCACGTCGGCCGCCAGCAGCTCGCGCAGCCCGTCGACATCGCCCACCCGGATTGCGTCGAAGAACCGCGCCGCGAGTTCCTCGCGTTCGCGGCGGTCGGCCTCGAAGCGGGGTCGGCCCTGATCCATGTGCTGGCGGGCCCGCGCCGCCAGTTGCCGGCACGCCGCCTCCGACCGCCCCACCGCTGCGGCGATGTCCGGGTAGTCGAAGGCGAACACCTCCCGAAGCACGAACACCGCGCGCTCCAACGGGCTGAGCCGCTCCAGCAGCAG
>DASSTH010000174.1:0-2713 GCA_035708025.1 Nakamurella sp.
CGCCAACGTGTCGCTGGGCTACCTCTCCGAGGTGGAGCGCGGTCGCAAGGAGGCATCCAGCGAACTGCTGGCCTCCATCTGCGATGCGCTGGACCTGGAACTGTCCGACGTGCTCGATACCGCCAGCAGCACCCTGCGCCAGACCGCCGCGCTGTCGGCCCGCGCGGCCAAGACGGCCGTCACGGCGAACTCCGCGAAGGCCGGCGTCGCCCCCGCGCCGCGCAGCCTGCGGATCGTGTTGCCGTACCGGCCCACGCCCTCCGCGCCGTCCATCGCCTGACCGACGGCCCCTTCCCGGATGCACCCGGCGCTCGCCGATCACCTGCGTGGCGTCGCGGTATTCCGCGGCGTGCTGAAACGCACCGGCCCCTCGGACCTGAGCCGCGCGACCCCCTGCGCGGGCTGGACCGTGCGCGAGCTGCTGGCCCACCAACTCGGCCAGGATCGGGCCTTCACCGCCGCCCTGCGCGGCGGATCAGCCACGGTCGCCGATTGGGCACCGATACCCGTCGGTGACGACGTCCCCGGACCGAATCTCGCGGCGCTGGAGGAGCAGCAGCGGGTCCTGGCCGACTTCGGTGATCCCGCGGAACGCACCATCTGGATGCCGGAGATCCTCCCCAACTCGCCGCTGTCGGCCACCGGGGCGCTGTCCGCGCACCTGATCGACCTCGTGGTGCACTCCTGGGACCTGGCAGCCGCCCTGGGCGTCCCGCTGGACGTCGACGACGACCTGGTGCAGTTCTGCCTGGGCACGGCGCGAGCCATTCCCGACGACCCGGACCGGCGTGGCGCCGGTCAGGCGTTCGACCGGGCGCTACCGCTGCCGGACGAGGTCGGCGCCTTCGACGAGGTGCTGCTCCGGCTGGGCCGCGACCCCGGCTGGCGACCCCCGGCACCCTGACCCGGCGCCTCCCGCCGCGTGGCGACCCCCCGGCACCCTGACTCGCCGCCTCCCGCCGCCCCGCGGCAACGGTTCCGACCAGGTATACCTGCCTGAACGTGCCTGGTCGGACGACCTGGTGCCGGGGCCGCCGGACGCCCCCACTCCCGTTGCGTCCTGCAGAGAGCGTGTCATTACGCGCAATCTGCGGGACGCAAGATGGGCGCGCAACGGCGGCGCGCAACGAAGGCACGCAACGGCGGGGCCCGCCTCCGACGGCCCCGCCCGCCGACGGTGCCGGCGGCGCCGGGCATGATGACGCCATGCCGATGATCGACCTGCGGCAGGACGCGGCCGCCCTTGCCGACGACCTGATCGCCCTGCGCCGCCGACTGCACGCCATCCCGGAGATCGGCCTGCAGTTGCCGGCCACCCAGCGGGAGGTCCTGTCGACCCTCGACGGGCTGCCGCTGGAGATCAGCACCGGCCGGGCCTGCACCTCGGTCACCGCCGTGCTGCGCGGCGGGGCGCCGCACGAAGGCACCGACCGTCCGGTGGTGCTGCTGCGCGGCGACATGGACGCCCTGCCGGTCCGCGAGACCACCGGGGTGCCGTTCGCGCCAGCGGCCGAATCCCCGCACGCCGACGCGATGCACGCCTGCGGCCACGACCTGCACATGGCCGGCCTGGTCGGCGCCGCCCGGCTGCTGAGCGCCCGCCGGGACGACCTGCCCGGCGATGTGGTGTTCATGTTCCAACCCGGCGAGGAGGGCCACGACGGCGCCGGTGTCATGATCGGCGAGGGCGTGCTGGACGCGGCCGGCCGGCGCGCCGATGCCGCCTTCGGCCTGCACGTGTTCAGCGCGGTCTACCCGAATGGCGCGGTGGCCGCCCGGCCGGGCCCGCTGATGGCCGCCTCGTCCGGCCTGCACGTCCGCGTGATCGGCGCCGGCGGGCACGGTTCCATGCCGTACCGCGCCAAGGACCCGATCGTGGTCGCCGCGGAGATGGTCACCGCCCTGCAGACCTTGGCCACCCGCCGGTTCGACATCTTCGACCCGATCGTGATCACGGTCGGCAGCTTCCACGGCGGCACCCGGCGCAACGTCATCCCGGACGACGCGGTCTTCGAGGCGACCATCCGCACCTTCAGCGCCCAGGCCGCGCAGCGTGCTCAGGAGCGCACCATGCAACTGTGCCGGGGGATCGCCGAGGCCTACGGGCTGACCGCCGAAGTCCGCTTCGACGCCGAGTACCCCGTCACGGTCAACGACCCGGGCCAGTACGCCTTCGCCGCCGGCATGGCGACCAATCTGTTCGGTCCCGACCGGGTCATCGAATTGCCGTCACCGATCCCGGGGTCGGAGGACTTCTCCCGGGTGCTGGAGGAGGTCCCGGGCGCCTACCTGGTCCTCGGGGCAACCACCGGCGACCCCGTCACCGCCCCCTCCAACCACTCGCCGCAGGCCACCTTCGACGACGCCGTGCTGCCCGATGCCGCGGCCCTGTTGGCCACGCTCGGCGCCCGCGCCCTCGCCGATCTGGCGGGCAGCGCGCCGGCCGCGGGGGAGTCCCGGTGACCGGCCGGATCGCCGAGGTCACCGGGCCGGGCCGGCGCACCGTCTACGCGGGCGGCATGGTCTTCGACGGCACCGGCACCGACCCGTTCCGGGCCGATGCCGCCGTGCAGGACGGCCGCATCACCGAGATCGGCACCGGAATCGACGGTGACGAGGTCATCGACTGCGCCGGGGCCACCCTGCTGCCCGGCCTGATCGACTGCCACGTGCACGTCACATCCAGCGGCCCGGACCTGCTGGCCACCATCCA
>DASSTH010000175.1:0-5464 GCA_035708025.1 Nakamurella sp.
GCGATGGCGTCCTTGGTCATCGGCGGGTCGGCCAGCTGGCCCAGTTCCTCCAGGGACGCCTGGCCGTGCTTGATGCGCAGCCGGCCGGCGTCGGCCAGGTGGTCGGGAGCGTCCTCGCCCAGGATGTCCAGCGCCCTGGCCACCCGGGCGGCCGCCGCCACCGCGGCCCGGGCCGACCGGCGCAGGTTCGCGTCGTCGAAGTTTGCCAGCCGGTTGGCGGTGGCCCGCACCTCGCGCCGCATCCGGCGTTCCTCCCAGGCCAGCACCGAGCGGTGCGCACCGATCCGGGTGAGCAGCGCGGCGATCGCGTCACCGTCCCGGACCACCACCCGGTCGGCGCCGCGCACCTCGCGGGCCTTCGCCTGCACGCCCATCCGGCGGGCGGCACCGACCAGCGCCAGCGCCGCCTCCGGGCCGGGGCAGGTGACCTCCAGGGACGCCGAACGGCCCGGCTCGGTCAGCGACCCGTGCGCCAGGAACGCCCCCCGCCAGGCGGCCTCGGAATCGGTGACGGAGCCGGCGACGATCTGCGGCGGCAGGCCGCGCACCGGCCGGCCGCGCTGGTCCAACAGCCCGGTCTGCCGGGCCAAGGCGTCACCGCCGGCCACCACCCGCACGATGAACCGGGGCGACTTGCGCAGCCCGGTGGGCGCCAGCATCTGCAGGTCGGCGACCTGTCCGTACAGCTCACCGATCTCCCGGCGCACCTTGCGCGCCACCGCCCCGGTGTCCAGTTCCGCCTCCACCACCACCCGGCCGGCCACGATGTGCAGGCCCCCGGCGAACCGCAGCACCGTCGACACCTCGGCCTTCCGGGCGGACACCTTGCTGATCGGCACCCGGCACAGCTCGTCCTTCACATCGGCGGTCATCGCCATGCCTCTGCCCCACTCCCACTGGTCGCCACCTCGCCGGCCGCTGCCGGCGAACCGGGTCCGCTGTGCCCCCGCTCGTGCCCCTGCCGCACCGCTCGCTCCAACACCGTCCGCAACGCCTCCGCCAGCGCGCGCGGCTCGTGCCGCGCGGTGCCCCCGTCGGACACGTCGGCCAGATCCAGCCGGGCGCCCAGCCGGTCCGCCGCGGTGGCCAGCCGCTGCGGCAACGGCACGGCGCGCCGGTCCGCCAGCACGGTGTCGATGCGCAGCCCCGGAGCGTGTGCGGATAGTACGTCCAAGTGCTCCTCCGGCGAGAACCCTTCCGTCTCCCCGGGTTGCGGCGCCAGGTTCAGCACCACCAGGCGGTGCGCCGCCGACCGCTGGATGGCCGCCGCCAGCTCGGCGATCATCAGGTGCGGCAGCACGCTGGTGAACCACGATCCCGGGCCCAGGGTGATCAGGTCCGCCCGCTCGATCGCCTCCACCGCCTCCGGGCAGGCGGGCGCGTCCGGCGGGCTCAGCCGGACCGACTGCACGTCGCCCGGGGTGGCGGCGACCGCCACCTGGCCGCGGATCTGCCGCACCGCCGCCGGGTCCTCGTCTAGTCCGGTGACGTCGGCGATGATGTCCAGCGGCCGGCAGGCCATCGGCAGCACCCGGCCACGGATCCCCAGCATCCGGCCGGCCGCGTCCAGCGCCGCCACCGGGTCGCCCAGCACCTGGGCCAGTCCGACCAGCACGATGTTGCCGACCGGATGGCCGGTGAGCGCCCCCTGCCCGCTGAACCGGTGCTGGAAGGTGCGGCCCAGCAAGGAGCCGTCTCCCTCGTCGGAGGCCAACGCCGCCAACGCCATGCGCAGGTCGCCGGGCGGCAGGATGTCCGGCACGTCCCGCCGCAGCCGGCCGGACGAGCCGCCGTCGTCCGCGACGGTGACCACCGCGGTGATGTCCACGTCCAGCCGGCGCAGCGCGGACAGCATGACGAACAGGCCGTGCCCCCCACCCAGGGTCACCACTCGGGGGCGCCGGCCGGCGGCGCCAGGGTCGGCGTCGGTCATTCCCGCCCCAGGTCCCGGTGGACCACCCGCACCGTCAGCCCGCGCCCGGCGAGCCGCCGGCCTAGTTCCTCCGCCACCGCGACGCTGCGGTGCTTGCCGCCGGTGCAGCCCACGGCCAGGGTCAGGTAGCGCTTGCCCTCCCGCTGGTAGCCCGCGCCGACCACGTCCAGGATCGCCAGGTAGCGGTCCAGGAACTCGGTTGCGCCCTGCTGGGACAGCACGTAGTCGGCCACCCGCTGGTCGGTGCCGTCCAGCTCGCGAAGCTCCGGGATCCAGAACGGGTTCGGCAGGAACCGCATGTCGATCACCAGGTCCGCGTCCAGCGGCAGGCCGTACTTGTAGCCGAAGGACAGCACCGTCATCGACGCCGTGCGCTGCACCTGCGGGAAGGCCTCCTCGATCCGCTCGCGCAGCTGGTGCACCGTCAGGTCGGTGGTGTCGATCACCAGGTCGGCCTCGTGCCGCAGCGGCCCCAGCAACGCCCGCTCGGCGGCCAGCCCGTCCGCCAGCCGGCCCTCCCCCTGCAGCGGGTGGGCCCGCCGGTTGGCCTCGTAGCGGCGGATCAGCGCGGCGTCACTGGCATCCAGGTACAACACCCGGGGCCGATAGCCGCGGGCGTCCAGATCCTTGATCACGGCCGCCAGGTCGGCGGTGAAGGCGCGGGAGCGCACGTCCAGCACCACGGCGATGCGGGTGACCGCGCCGCGGGACCGGGCACCCAGGTCTACCATGGTCGCGATCAGCTCCGGCGGCAGGTTGTCCACCACGAACCAGCCCAGATCCTCCAGGCACTTGGCGGCGGTGGACCGGCCGGCCCCGGACAGCCCGGAGATGACCGCCACCTCGATCCCGCCCGGCGCGGCGTCGGCCGTCTCGCCGTGGTCGGGAACCGAATCGGAGTTCACCGCCCAGATCCTGCCAGCACCGGCCGCCTCGGCGCCAGCCGGAGCCGGATATTCCTTGCGTGGCAGTCGTTATGACGCCGATGTGGCACGGCCGGTGGCCGGGCGGTCGCCGTCCGCTGCCAGCGCCGACACGATGGCGGCGGCGGTGCCCGGGCCGATGCCGGGGACGGTGACGATGTCCTCCACGGTGGCGGCCCGCAGCTTGCCGACCGAGCCGAAATGCTTCAGCAGCGCCTTGCGCCGCGTCTGGCCCAGGCCGGGAATGTTGTCCAGTGCGGACACCGTCATGGACTTCGACCGCTTGGACCGGTGATAGGTGATGGCGAACCGGTGCGCCTCGTCCCGCAGTCGCTGCAGTAGGTACAACGCCTCGCTGGTGCGCGGGAAGATCACCGGATCGTCCTGTCCGGGCAGCCACACCTCTTCCAGCCGCTTGGCCAGCCCGCACACCGTGATGTCCGCGATGCCCAGCTCGGACAGCACCGCCGACGCGGCGTTCACCTGCGGCGCACCGCCGTCCACCACCAACAGCTGTGGCGGATAGGCGAACCGGCGCGGGCGGCCGGTCAGCGGATCGATGCCCGGACGCGGCCCGGCGGCGGGATCGCCGTCACCCGCTGCGTCGTCACCGCTGGGGCGGCCACGTCCGGCGGCGGCGTCACCGCCCATGGGTGACGCTGCGACCGTCCCGTCACCACCGCTGAGTGACGCGGCGATCGTCCCATCACCACCGGTGGGTGACCTGGCGATCGTCCCGTCACCATCGGACGGCGCCGGCGCGGCGGGTACGTCACCGTTGCGCGCCGTCCCGACGCCGTCACCGTTCCGGTCCGCCTCACCGGGCGAGATGTCCTGCCCCGGACCGGATCCCGTCGGCGCCGGATGCCGGTCACCGCCCGGCACCCGCCCGCCGGAACCGTGGCTGAACCGGCGGCGCACGACTTCGGCGATGGATGCCACGTCGTCGCCGGGCCGGTCCCGGATGGCGAACCGCCGGTAGTCGCTGCGTTTGGGCAGCGCGTCCTCGAAGACCACCAGGGAGGCCACCACGTCGGTGCCCTGCACGTGCGAGATGTCGATGCATTCGATGCGCAGCGGCGCCGAGTCCATACCCAGAGTGGCCGCCAGTTCGTTCAGCGCCGCGGACCGGGCGGTCAGGTCGGAGGCCCGCTTGAGCCGGTGCTGGGCCAGTGCCTCGGCGGCGTTGCGGGTGACCGTCTCCGCCAGCGCCCGTTTGTCGCCGCGTTGCGGAACCCGCAGCGACACAGCCGATCCGCGCAGCCCGGACAGCCACTCGCTCAAATCGCCGGCCTGCGTCGGCAGCGCGGGCACCAGGATCTCCCTGGGCACCGCGGTCGCCCCGTCGTCGGCCGCGCGACCGCCGTAGAACTGCAGCAGGAAGTTCTCCACCAGGGCGCCGACCCAGCCGGACTCCCCGGCGGCGCCGGAATCCGCGGCCGTGTCGTCGATGTCCACGATCCAGCCGCGCTGCCCGCGCACCCGCCCGCCGCGCACGTGGAAGACCTGCACCGAGGCCTGCAGGTCGTCGCCGGAGATCCCCACCACGTCGGCGTCCGTGCCGCCGCCCAGCACCACCGCCTGCTTCTCCACCGCCCGGCGCACCGCGGACAGGTCGTCGCGCAGCCGGGCGGCCCGCTCGAAGTCGAGTTCGGCGGCCGCGGCGGCCATTTCCCGCTCCAGCCGGCGGATCAGCGGGTCGGCCTTGCCGGACATGAAGTCGCAGAAGGCGTCGACGATCTCGCGGTGTTCCTGCTCGGTCACCCGGCCGACGCAGGGGGCCGAACACTTGCCGATGTAGCCGAGCAGGCACGGCCGGCCGATCTGCGCGCTGCGCCGGAACACACCCGCCGAGCAGGTCCGGGCGGGGAACACCCGTAGCAGCAGGTCCAGCGTCTCCCGGATGGCCCAGGCGTGCGCGTACGGCCCGAAGTACCGCACGCCCTTGCGGTGCGCCCCGCGCATCACCTGCAACCGAGGGAACTGCTCCCCCACCGTGACGGCCAGCTCCGGGTAGGACTTGTCGTCCCGGTAGCGGACGTTGAACCGTGGGTCGAACTCCTTGATCCAGTTGTACTCCAGCTGCAGCGCTTCCACCTCGGTGGACACCACGGTCCATTCCACCGAGCCGGCGGAGGTCACCATCTGGGCGGTGCGCGGGTGCAGCCCGGCCACATCGGCGAAGTAGGAGTTGAGCCGCTGGCGCAGGCTCTTGGCCTTGCCGACGTAGATCACCCGGCCGGCCGGGTCGCGGAACTTGTACACCCCCGGCGACTCCGGGATGGTGCCCGGGGCCGGTCGGTAGGTGGTCGGGTCGGGCACGGCTCCGAGGGTAGTGCAGGGCGGTGACGGCGGGTCGCGGCCGAGCGGCCGCGGGGCTGCCTTGCCGGCCTGCACGGCACCCGGCGGCGACCGGGCCAGGAGCCCGGCGGCAACCGGGCCAGGCACCTGGCGGCCACCGGACCCGGCACCCGAGGTGCACCGGCCAGGCCCGCTCGGCGGGTCGGGTGGCACGGGACCGGGTGGGCCCGCGGGGGTGATGTTCGGCACCCGACCGGGCTGATCCAGGGGTTTCGCGGTCGCCGCCGGGGGCCTGAGAGGTTTCGTC
>DASSTH010000176.1:0-3009 GCA_035708025.1 Nakamurella sp.
GGGAACCAGCGCGGGCCGGGCGTGTCGAAGATCTGCCGGTGCGCGCGTTCGCCGTCCGGTCCGGCCACCAGGCCCAGCACCGTCTCGCCCAGCCGGGTTCGTACGCCGTCCACCCGCTCCCGGACGCCGTCCACCCTGCCCCGCACCAGCTGCACCGCGTTCACCAGCCCAGTCTGCCTGCCTGCCGGACCCGCGTGGCCCGCGGTGCTACCACCGCGGCGGCCTCGCCCGGGTCCGAACGCGCCGGGAAGCGGGCCCCACCCGATCGCGGTCGCTCACCCGACCCGCCGCGGGTCCGGCCTGCTGGGGTCCCGACCCGCCGCAGGTCCCGACCCAGCCTCGGATCGCGACCCGCCGCGGGTCCGGCCTGCGCCGGGAACCGGCCGGTCTGTCGGATGCTGGGTCGATGATGGCGCCATGTCTGTTGCCGGCCGGCTGATGGAACAACCCACCGCGGGATTCGCCGCACCGCCCTTCGCCACCGGCCGGGGGAGCCGGTTCAGCATCAGCGCGTCGCAGGTGTCCGACCGGCACTCCCCGTTCAGCTGTCCCATGGGCCTGTCCCTGCGCACCCGGCACCGGGCCGGTTCGCTGCAGCCCGCCCCGGCGACCGGCTGGCGCCCCCGGTTCGACGCGGCCTCGAAGCTGAACCTCGCGGTCGCCCGGTGCCTCCCGGAGCTGCTGGACGGCACGGATGTCCGCCGGATACTCGACGGTCAGCGCGACCTGACTCACTCGCAGCGCCGCTTCCTGCGGCACGCCCTGGACGTGCTGCCCGACCTGGTGCCACAGGCGGAGGCGGCGGCCGGCGCGGAGTACCGGTTGGGTGAGGACATCATCGGCCGGGTCGAGCGGCCCTCACTCACCGGGAAGGTCACCGTCTGGGCGGTCCACCTGCAGACCGCCGACCAACTGCTGCACGAGGCGGTCCGGTGGCGGCTGGTGCCGTTGCGGGAGCAGAGCGACGCCGACCGTGACTGGATCGCCACCGCGGCAGCCGCCCTGTCCAGCGACGACGCCGTGCCGGCCGGAGCGCGGCTGCGGATCAGCGAGTTCAGCGTCACGGACGGCGAATACCGTTGCCACTTCGACGGATCCACCGCGGACGCGGCCCGGATCTTCACCGAGCGGGGACGGCCGCTCTGGGAGGCGTTGGACGGCAGCGTCTACCGCCCGGGTTCGGCCTGTTCCGCGTGCCCGTTCCTGCGGGTCTGTCCCGCCGTGCCGCAGGTCCCCGGGATCCTGGGGATCGCGCAGCCCGCCGTGGCCACCCGGCATCTGTCCGCCTCCGATCTGGTGGCGTACGGCCGGTGCCCGACCTCCTATCGGGTGCTGCGCGCCGATCACCTGCCGCCGCGCTACGCGGAGGACGCCGACCCGGGACCGTCCGCGCTCGCCCGGGACCGCGGCGTCGCGGTGCACGCCTGGTTGCAGTGGGCGCACTCCCGGACACCGGCCCGGGCCTGCACAGCACGGGATCTGCCCGATTCAGGTGCCGGGCCCGACATCGCGATCCCCGGCGGGCTGGATCCGGAGTCCTACGCAGCGGCCCGGCCGTTCCTGGTGCAGCACCTCCAGGCGTGCCCACTGGCACGGGAGGAGCTCACCGGGTGGGCCCCGGAGCGCACCGTGGCCGTGCACGACCCGGATGCCGACCTGGTGGTGATCAGCACGCCCGACCTGGCATGCCGGCAGATCGACTCCGGCGAGCCGGTCTGGCGGGAGACCAAGACCGCCGGTGCGATGCCTCCGGACCGGGCCGAAGCCTTCCGGCGGTATCCGGACTTCGCGCTCAACGTGGTGTTGCTGGCCGCCTTCGCCGAGCAGCGCGGGGGGACCGCCCGCGCCGAACTGGAGGTGCTGACCCCCGCCGGCGGTCGGGTGCTGACCGTCGGGACCGGTGACGTCGCCGCGGTGGACGACGCCCGGCGTCTGGTGGGCGACATCGCCGGCCGGTTCGCCGCCGACGTGGAGTTCGCCCGCTCCCCCAGTGGCGCCTGCCGCAGCTGCCCGGCGCACGGCTGGTGCGATCCGCCGGACGACTTCCCCACTGACGGCAGAGCCGGACCCGGCAGCGCGGCGGCAGCCGGTCATCACCGATCGTGATGGGCCCTGCGCACTTTGCTGCTTTCCGACGGCGGCGGCGGGGCACTGGGCTGGATGTCGATCCGGGAGTGCGTCCGCTTCCGCGGTCGTCGGCCCGGCGAGTTTCGCGCATCGGGGAGGCGGCGTCGTGTCCGTGGAGTCCTTTGCAACACCGCCGGCCGGGCAGGCCACCCAGTCCGCAGGCCAGGACCCGGCCGGCCTGCCGGGATTCGGATCCGCATCGGCGGAGTCCTATGACCGGTTGATGGGCCGGTACGTGCCGGAACTGGCCGGCAAGTTGTGCGACGCCGCCGGCATCCGGCCCGGTCAGCACGTTCTGGATGTCGGGTGCGGCCCCGGCGGCCTGACCGGTGTGCTGGTGTCCCGGGTGGGCGCCGGCCAGGTGACGGCGATCGACCCCACCCCGCAGTTCGTGGCAGCCTGTCGAGAACGCAACCCCGGTGTCGACGTGCGGGAGGGCGTGGCCGAGCAACTCCCCTGGCCGGACGCCACATTCGACGCGGCGCTGGCCTCGCTGGTGATGGCCTTCATGAAGGACCCCGATCAGGGCATTCGCGAGATGAAGCGGGTCACCCGGCCCGGAGGCACGGTGGCCACCTGCATGTGGGACCTGGCGGGCGGCGGCATGACGATGTTGCAGGTGTGGCGGTCCGCCGTGGACGCGGTGCGCCCGGACCTGCAGGCCGGAGAACCCATCCCCGCCGGCGGCACACAGGGCGACATCGCCCGCCGGTTCCGGGACGCCGGCCTGATCGACGTCACCGACGGTGAGCTGACCTCGCACGCCGACTACACCGACCTGGACGACCTCTGGGTCCCGTTCACCATGGGCGTCGGCCCCGCCGCCCGGGTGGTGGCGGCGATGAGCGAGGAGGAACGGGCAGAGGTGCGCGAGCAGTGCCG
>DASSTH010000177.1:0-8591 GCA_035708025.1 Nakamurella sp.
TCGATTTAGGCCGGTCTTCTGGCTGCTGGCGGCCCGAAACCCTAGGCCCACCTGGGTGCCGTCGGCCGGGAGTAGGGTGCCGGCCCGGTCGGGTCGCGAGGGCCGGCCGAGAAGGCCGCCCCAGAACGCCGCCAGCCCGGACGGGTCGGCCGCGTCGAACGTCACCGCCGTCAGGTCCAGCGCCATACCGGCAGGCTAGCCGCCGGCGTCAACCGGTTTGCCGGCAGCGACTCCCGGGGTGGTCGGCCGCGAGCCCTGCGATACTCGGCGGCGTGCGGATCCTCGAGGTGGAACTTCCGGGGTGCCCGTCACCGGGGTTGCTCCGGCTGCCCGATGGTGCCACGCGCGCAGGCATTGTCGCCTTGCCGGGGGCGTCAACCCCGGCGCGGCGGCAGCCGTTGTTCACCCATCTGTCCGAGACGGTGGCGCCGGTGGGGTTCGCGGTACTGTCCTTCGACCGCCGGCCGGCGGAGCGTGGGGGTGACACGCCGCTGGACGTGCAGGCCCGGGATGCCCTGACCGCGGCGGCGGTGCTGCGCGACCGACTGGGTGTCCGCATCGGGCTGTTCGGCTTCAGCCAGGGCGCCTGGGCGGCGGCGCTGGCCGCGTCCCGGTCGGAGGACGTCGCGTTCCTCGCCGTGCTGGGCTGTTCCGGGGTGAGTCCGGCGCAACAGATGCGGTTCCTGACCGACGAGGCGTTGCGACGTGCCGGGTTCGCCGACGCCGACCGGGGGCAGGCCGTCGCGCTGCGCCTGGCCATCGAGGACGTGCTCCGCGGAGGGGCGGACCGGGAGGCGGCCGCGGCGTTGCTGGCAGACGCCGTGCACCGTCCCTGGTTCGCACTGGTCTACCTGCCCGCCACGCTGCCGGCCGAGGGCGCTCGGTGGGCGGACATGGACTACGACCCGTGCCCGTCCTTCGCCGGCGTGCACTGCCCGACCCTGGCGATGTACGGGGAGGACGAGGAGACGGTTCCCGCGGAGGTGAGCAAGGACGCCTGGCGGCAGGCCGCGATGGCCTCGGGCAACGGCGATGTCAGCATCGTCGACCTGCCCGGATGTGGGCACTTCCCGGCATCGCCCGACCAGCAGGATCAGGTGTCGTCCATCGCGGTGGCGGACATCAGCCCCGCCTACACCGCGGCCTTGCGCGGCTGGTTCGCCCATCGGCCGTGACGTCGGCGCGGTCGTCGCCGTCGCGCGCGGTCAGGTGCCGCGGTGGGCGAGCAGCAGCCGGCGTTGGAGTTCGCGGGCCGCGTGCCCGGCCGGCCGGTCGCTGCGTTGGGCCAGCCCGATGCCGCGATGCAGCGCCGGCCGCACCAACGGCACCGCGCGGACCGAACCGCCGGGCGGGACCGCGATCGCCGGCACCACCGCGGCGCCCAGGCCGGCCGCGACCAACGCCAGCACGCCGTCCATCTCACCGCCCTGCACCGCGACGCGCGGCGTGATCCCGCTGCGACGGAACGCCTCGTCGGTGACGGTCCGCAGGTCGTAGCCCGCCGGGAAGGTGACCAGCGGCAGCCGGCCGAGCTCCCGCAGCCCGATCCGGGCGCGGCTCGCGAGTGGATGCGTGACGCCGAGCGCGACCACCAGCGGATCGTCGAACAGTGCGACGGTGCTCACCCGGGGGCTGTCCAGCGGCAGCACCACCACGCCCAGATCGACCCGCCCGTCGGTGACCAACGCCGCCAGATCACGCGACCCGGCCTGCACGATCGATAGTTCCACCCCGGGGAAGGCGGCGTGGTAGTCGGCCACCACCGCGGGCAGCAGCCGCGTGGCCAGGCTGGGGGTCGCTCCGATCACCAATCGACCGGTGGTCATGCCGATCAGGCTGCGCGCCTCGGAGGCGGCATCGTCCACATCGGCCAGGATCCGGCGCAGGAACGGCAGCAGTGCGGCGCCCTCCGGGGTGGGCTCCGCCGCGGACTGGCCCGGCCCCCGGTGGAACAGCGTCACGCCGAGTTCCCGTTCCAGCAGCCGGATCGCGCGGCTCAGCGACGGCTGGGCGACGCGCAGCCGGGCGGCCGCGCGGGTGAAGCTGCGTTCCTCCGCGATGGCGTGCGCGTACACCAACTGGTGCAGTTCCATGCTCGATAGCGTATGGCTATCAAGACTATGCACTTCATGTCTTTGACCGATCGGCGGTGCGGCGCCTACCGTCGCCCGTCGTGGGACCGTCACCGCCGTCCGCCGCCGGAAGCGCCGCCCAGCGCGCTCGCGGCGGCCTGCTGCCCACGCTGTTGTTCCTCGGGGTGGTCTCGACCGCGGTGGGCAGCCTCGGCGCGCCGCTGCTGCCCACCATCGTGCTCGTGCACCGGGTGTCGGTGGTGGACTCGCAGTGGGCGCTGACCGTCTCGCTGCTGGTGGGCGCGGTGGTGGCACCCACGCTGGGCAGGCTGGGCGACACCCGGCGGCGCAAGGGCGTGATCCTGACCGCGACCGCCGTCGTGCTGATCGGGTGCGTGCTGGCCGCGTTGCCCCTGGGCTTCGCCGGGCTGCTCGTCGGCAGGGCCTTGCAGGGGGTCGCGTTGGCCCTGGTGCCGCTGGCCATTGCGGTGGCCCGGGAGGCGCTGCCGGCCGAGCGGCGCGCGTCGGGGATCGTGGTGCTGGGGGTCACCACCGCGATCGGGATCGGTGTGGGGTACCCGGTCGCCGGCCTGCTGGTGCAGTACTTCGGCCTGGCGGCGGCCTTCTGGTTCGGCGCCGCCGTCAGCGCGCTGGCGCTGGCCGCCGCGGCACTATTCCTGCCGCGGTCGGCGGGCGAGTCCGCCGGGTGGGTCGATCCGGCCGGCGCGGCGCTGCTGGCGATCGCGGCGACCGGCCTGCTGCTGGTGCTGGCCCAGGGCGGGGAATGGGGTTGGGGCGCGGCCCGAACGCTGTGGGCGCTCGGGGTCTCGTCGGCGGTGCTGGTGGCCTGGGTGGTGTGGGAACTGCGGTCCCGGCGTCCGCTGGTGAACGTCCGGCTGTTCCGTCACCGCTCGGTGTACGCCGCCAACATCAGCGTGGCGCTGATCTGCGCGGGCATCTACCCGTTGCTGTCGATCGTGGTGCGGCTGGTGGAGGCGCCGCAGAGCACCGGGTACGGCATCGGAGCGTCCCCGGTGCTGGCCGGACTGATGCTGGTGCCGTTCTCGCTGGCGAGTTTCGCCGCGAGCCGGACCGCGCGCCCGATGATCGAGCGGTCCAGCGCGGAACACGTGGTGGCGGCCAGTTGCCTGCTGCTGATCGCCGCCCTGGGCCTGTACCTGGTGGCGATCGGCAGCGTTGCCCTGCTGGCCGTGGTGATGGCGCTGGCCGGCTACGGCGTGGGATGCGTATTCGCGGCGAACCCGGTACAGATCGTCGGTGGCGTGCCGGCGGCCGAGACGGGCAGCGCGCTGAGCGTCTACCAGGTGCTGCGCTCGATCGGGCTGGCGGCCGGCAGCGCGCTCGCCGGCACCGCCTTGGCCGGCGCCGTACCGGACGGCTCGGCGTTACCGACCATCGCCGGCTACCGGAGCGCCGGCGTCACCGGAATCGTCATTCTCTGTGTCGCACTGGTCGCCTCGGTGGTACTCACCCGGTTCCGCAGCCGTCCGGCGTAAGGACGCATCGTGGCGAACTTATGCCACTGGCGATGATTCGCCAACGCCATCCCTTGGCCCGCACCCCCGTCTACGCCATGCTGCGGTGATCACACCATTCTCACCGGGGGTGCTCCGTGCGTTCACCACGAGTCCTGCTGGCATCGGTCACCGCGCTGGCGGTGATCATCACCGTCACACCCGCTGCGTCGGCGCAATCCCCGGGCGGCGCATCGCCTCTCGCGGGCCCCGAGCCTCCGGTCGGCGCCCTGTCGGCCGCGCCCAGCGGCGGCCGGAGCTACCACGTCACGCTGATCACCGGCGACACCGTGCACGTCACGGTGCAGGGCGGTCAGTACCGGACCAGCACCGACATCGCACCGCGGCCGGACGGAAGCGAGGTGTTCGTGACCTCGCTGGTCGGGGGCGGCCACACCTATGTCATCCCGTCCGACGCCGCCGAACTGGTGGCCGCCGGCCGGGTGGACCGGGCACTGTTCGACGTACAGCAGCTGATCGCCGACGGGTACGCTGACTCCGACACCAGCACGCTGCCGGTGATCGTGCAGTACGGCGGTGCGCGCCTGCGCACCCGGGCACTGCCCGCGGCGACACCGGAACGCACGCTGGAAAGCATTGGCGGGGCGGCGTTGTCGGTGTCCAAGGACGGCGCGGAGGAGTTCTGGGCGACCGTCCGGGCGCAGCAGCCCCGGGCCCGCAGCCTGGGCGCCGGCCTGGCGCACGTGTGGCTGGACGGTAAGGTTCACGCCGCCCTGGCGGACAGCGTTCCGATGATCGGCGCGCCACGGGCCTGGGCGGCCGGCTTTGACGGCCGCGGGGTGGACGTCGCCGTCCTGGACACCGGAATCGATGCCACGCACCCGGATTTCGCCGGCAGGATCGCGGCGTCCCGCAGTTTCGTCCCGGGCGTGCCCACCGCCGCGGACGGCCACGGTCACGGAACCCATGTGGCATCTACGGTGGCGGGCTCCGGAGCCGCATCGGACGGGAGATACCGGGGCGTCGCCCCGGGTGCCGACCTGGTGATCGGAAAGGTGCTGGGCGACGACGGATCCGGCCAGGACTCCTGGATCATCGACGGGATGGAATGGGCCACCGAGACCGAGGGGGCCCGGATCGTCAGCATGAGCCTGGGTTCCGGGCAGCCCAGTGACGGCACCGATCCGATGAGCCAGGCCGTCGATTCGCTGTCCGCCAGCACCGGCGCGCTGTTCGTGATCGCCGCCGGCAACGAGGGACCCGGTGCCCGCACGGTCGCCTCGCCGGGCGCCGCGGACGCCGCCTTCACCGTCGCCGCGGTCGACAAGTCCGACCATCTGGCCGACTTCTCCGACCGTGGCCCACGGCTGACGGACTACGCAGTCAAGCCGGACATCGCCGCACCCGGGGTGGACATCGTGGCCGCACGCGCCGCCGGAACATCGTTCGGAGGGGTGGTGGACCAGTACTACACGACCCTGTCCGGCACCTCCATGGCCACTCCGCACGTGGCCGGCTCGGCGGCGATCCTGTTGCAGGAGCATCCGAAATGGACCGCCGACGAGGTGAAGGCCGCGCTGTCCAGCACTGCGAAGGACGACGGCTACACCGTCTACCAGCAGGGCGCAGGGCGGGTCGACGTGGGGGCCGCCGCGGCCGCCACGGTGCTGGCCGGCGTGCCGAAGGTGGACTTCGGCCGCATCCGCTACCCGCAGGACGGTCCGCCGGTCGACCGCAGGATCAGCTACCGCAACGACGGCGCCACACCGGTCACGCTGCACCTGGCGGCCTCTTTGGCCGGCGCCCCGGCCGGCATGCTGACGATCGAACCGGCCACCCTGACCGTGCCGGCCGGTGACAGTGCCGAGGCCGTCGTGACCTTGGACGCCCGCCAGGGGACGCCGGGGATCTACTCCGGATCGGTGACCGCCGTCGGTGACGGGATCTCGCTACGGACCCCGGTCGGTACCTACAAGGAGCCCGAGGGATACGAACTGTCGGTGACGTCGATCCAGCACGACGACGCGGTGCGCGGGATGCTGGGCACGGTGTCGATCCGCCGGGTGGACGTGGACAACGGCGAATGGATCATCCTGCCCGCCACCGGCGCGGCCGGAGTGCACCTGGACAACGGCGTGTACTCCGTCGTCCAGGCCTCGGTGTGGGCCGACGGGCCCGGCGACCTGGACAACGAGGCGCTGATGATCGACCCGCAAGTGACGATCGCCTCCGACACCTCTATCACCCTGGACGCCAACGAGGCGGTCGAGCTGGACGTCACCGTCCCCCGGCCCACCGAGATCGAACAGACCACCATGTCCGCGTGGCGGATCCCTGCCGGATCGAGCATCCCGTACGGCGTCGTCACCAATGCCATCCCGTATCGGGTGCAGACCTGGGCCACCCCCACCCCGAACGTCGGGGTCGGGACGTTCCTGTTCGAGCACAACCACCTGCTCGGGACTCCGGTAGTCACGGCGGAGGTACCGCGGCACGGGAATCGACCGGCGCTGGCGCTGCATCCGCGGTACCAGAGCCCGTCGGCATTCGTGAGCAAACTCGACGGCGGCAGGCAGGACCTGGCCGTGGTGGACGTGGGCAGCGGTACCGCCGAGGACTTCGCCGCGGCCGACGTGCGCGGCAGGGTGGCGTTGATCGACATCGGCACCCAGAACCTGTCCCCGTCGGTGTTCGGCCCGTTCGCGCGCGCCGAACTGGAGCGTGCGGCCGAGGCAGGAGCGGCGGCGGTGTTCGGCTACGGCGACGCCGGGACGCCGGCGATGGGAAACATCCCCTCGGGGCACTCGGCATATCCGCTGCCCACCATGGGACTACCGGCTGAGGAGGGGCGGGCATTGGCCGCCCGGCTGGCGCACGGGCAGGTCACCGTCCGGATCGTCACCCTGCCCGCCATTCCGGACGTGTACAGCCTGGCGTACCTGGAACAGGGGTCCATCGCGGCGGACCAGCGCCGGCACGTCACCGACGAGTCGATGGTCACCATCAGATCGACTGTGCACGCCGACCGGCCGGTGTCGCTCACCGAGATGTGGCTGCCGAGTTGGCCTACGGTGTTCCGGCCCGACGACTTCGCCGCCGCGTTCACCACGGTGCGGATGGAGGACACCACGGGGCCGGGTACCCGCACCGAGCACGTCGGTCCGGTGGATCCACGCAACGTCTGGAGCCGCTCGGTCGGCACCGACGATCTGGCCAAGATGCTCGAGATCGACACCGGTCACACCATCGACTCCGCGCTGGGCGTGACGTTCTCCATGGACGTGTTCGCCCGTCCCGGGCAGCGGTCCGAGGATTGGGGCCAGTCGCCCACGCCGCCGGGAATGTGGGCACCACCCGCGTCGCTGGTGCGCCAGCTGGACGCCAACAAGCAGCCGGAGTGCGCGGCCTGCCGGTTCTCCGGGATGTTCCCGGGCGGGGACGTGCTGCCCCTGTTCACCATGGGTACCGACGCCGCCGGGCACTACAGCGAACTGACCACCTTCTCCACCAACCCGCTCGCCCCGGGCAGCGCGGGCACGGACGAATGGCACCTGTACTCCGGCGGAACCGAACTGCCGCAGCAGAGCCTGAACGGCACACCAGGGCAGTTCCCGTTCTACGTGCTACCGCCGGAGCGGGCGGACTACCGGCTCACCCAGCACTTCGTGAACCAGTTCGCGCTGGGCGGTCACGGCACCCGGGCCGACACCACCTGGGCGTTCAGTTCGCAGACCGCTGCCGACCGGCAGATCCCGGACGGCTACGACGGCCTTGGGCTGTGCGCGGTGAGCTGTGGGGTGCTGCCGCTGCTCTTCCTGCGGTACGACCTGAACCTCGACCTGCACAACCGGGCGCCGGCGCCCGGGGCGCACACCGTCATCATCACCGCCTACCGGCAGCCAGCCACCGTTCCACTGCCCAGGGTCGCCGGCCTGCGGGTGCAGTCGAGCACCGACGGCGGCGAGCACTGGCAGGACGCGCCGGTGCACCCGCTGGGTGACGGAAGGTACCGGGTCACCGTCGTGCACCACGCCGGATCGGGCACCGTCAGCCTGCGCACCGAGGCCTGGGACGCCGCGGGCAACCGGGTGCAACAGGTGCTGACCGACGCCTACGGGCTGGCCGGGCGGCACTGAGCGCGCCGGTCGGCGGCGGGGAAGGGGCCGGGGATCCAGCCACCGGGGACGGGGCAGAATCTGATCATGCTCGAGATCCTCGGGCTGGATGCCCGCGTCGAGACCGTGTACGAGGTGCTGCTACGCGGGCGGCCGGTGACGGTGGCCGAAATGGCCAGCGCAGCCGTCCTGCCTGCGCCCCGAGTGCGTGCCGCCCTGCGGCTGCTGGAGGGGCGCGGGCTGGTCACCCGGGCGGACGGTGTGCCGGCGCGTTACCTGGCGGTCGACCCCAGCCTCGCGCTGGACGTCCTGCTGTTCGAGCGCGAGGAGCAACTGCGCCGGGCGCGGATCCGCAGCCAGGAGGTCGGCGACCGGTTCCGCCAGGCGGTGGCTGGCCGGGACCCGGCCACGTTGGTGGAGTTCATCACCGGCCGGGCCCAGATCATCCAGCGCACCGACCAGCTGCAGCGCGGCGCCCGCAAGGAACTGCGGGTCTTCGACAAACCGCCGTATCACGGCGGGCACCAGAACGACGCCGAGATGGAATTCCTGGCCGGCGGGGGCTGCGTGCGCGCGGTCTACGAGGGCACCGCGGCCGACCACGCCGGCCCGTTCATCGCCGTCGGCGAGCAGGCCAGGGTGCTGCCCGGGTTGCCCATCAAGTTGCTACTGGTGGACGACCGAATCGGGGTGGTGCCGCTGCACGACACCCCGGATACCCCCAGCAGCAGCTTCGTGATCGTGCACCAGTCGGCGCTGTTGAACGGACTGATCGCGCTGTTCGAGACGCTGTGGCGCGTCGCGCTTCCGCTGGACCCGGGGACCGGTCGGGATGGCGCCGGACCGGACGCCACCGAGCGAGGCATCCTGGGCCTGATGGGCGCCGGGTTGCCCGACGAGGCCATCGC
>DASSTH010000178.1:0-3661 GCA_035708025.1 Nakamurella sp.
CATCCGGCCGAGCTGCCGGGCGTCCACCGCCGCGTCGGTCGCGACCACGATCATGCAGGAGTTCCCCGGCGGTTCGTCCTGCAGCGGCGCGCCCAGACCGCCGTCACCGCCGACCAGCAGCTCCTCTGCCGGCAGAGGCACCCCCAGCACCTGCAGGGTGCCGGAGAAGTTTGCCTGCACCAAGGCACCCACGGTCGCCGTACCGTCGCCCAGGGCCACCACCCGGGACGCCGTGCCGATCCCGGCCTTGTAACCCAGCGCCGACGTGCCGGTGCCCGCCCCTACGCACCCCTCGTCCACTCGGCCGGAGGTCGCTCCCGCCAGCGCGTCCACCACATGCTGCCCGGTGATCGGCCGGGCGCGGATGTCCGAGAGATACCCGTCGTTGGTCTCGCCGACCAGCGGATTGAGCGTGCGAACGCGCTCGTACCCGGGCCGGCCCATCATGTAGGTCAGCACCGCGTCGGCCGCGCGAAACACCGACAGCGTCGCGGTCAACACGATCGGTGTCTCGAGGCTGCCCAGCTCGTCCACCTGGGTGGACCCGACGAGCTTGCCGTGGCCGTTGCCGGTGAACACCGCACACGGCAGGCTGGGTCGCTGCGCGGTCAGTTGATCGGGCACGATCGCGGTGACACCGGTGTGCAGACTGGCCCCGTCATCGACGGTGACGTGACCCACCCGCACCCCGGGCACATCGGTGATCGCGTTCGACGGACCTGGGGCCAGCCGGCCCACGACGATGCCGAGGTCCCTCGTCCGTTTCACCGGCACCGCCTCGTTCACAGGCGACCGGCCTCGATGATGCGCCGCAGGAACCGTTGAGTGCGCGGATCGGAGGGCCGTTCCAGCACCTGTTGCGGCGGCCCCGACTCGGCGATGTCACCGCCTTCGAGGAAGACCACCTGGTCGGCGACCTGCCGGGCGAAGCCCATCTCGTGGGTGGCCACCAGCATCGTCATGCCGTCGGCCTTGAGCTCGGCCAGCAACTCCAACACCTCGCCGACCAGTTCCGGGTCCAGCGCGCTGGTGACCTCGTCGAACAGCATCAGCACCGGCTTGTTGACCAGCGCCCGGGCGATCGCCACCCGCTGCTGCTGGCCACCGGACAGCTCGTCCGGCCGAGCCCGGGCCTTGTCGGCCAGCCCCACCCGCTCCAGCATCGCCATGGCGTCCGCCTCGGCGTCGCGCCGCCCCACCCGATGCACCCGGCGCGGGGCCAGCGTGATGTTGTCCAGGACGCTCATGTGCGGGAACAGGTTGAACGACTGGAACACGATGCCCACTTGGGCCCGGATGGCGTCGGCGTCGACCCGGGGGTCGGTGATGTCCCTGCCCTGCAACCAGATCTGCCCGTCGTCCACCACCTCGAGCAGGTTGATGCAGCGCAGCAGGGTGGACTTGCCGGATCCGGAGGCGCCGATCAGCACCACGCACCGGTGGGCGGGCACGCTCAACGACAGGTTCCGCAGTACCACCGAGGTGCCGTACGCCTTCCGCAGACCGGTGATCTCCAGCAGCGGCGGCCCGGAACTGCCCGGTCGGGGTTCCGGCCCCGATCCCGGCCCCGAACCGAGGGTCGGACCGGCGAACTCCCCGGAAGTCGTCACAGATGGCTCCCGGCGCCGGTCCAGCCCTGCCGGCGGGACACCCAGTCGGTCAGCCGCGTCATCGGGATGGTCAGCAGCACGAATAACAGGCCCGCCACCACGTACGGCGTGTAGTTGAAGGTCTCGGCGGTGTGGATGCGCGCGTTCAGCACCGCGTCGTAGATCACCCCGAGCACCGACACCAGGCCGGTGTCCTTCTGCAGCGACACCAGGTCGTTCAGCAGCGGGGGCAGCACCCGGCGGACCGCCTGCG
The DNA here is from genome assembly GCA_035708025.1 of Nakamurella sp. GTDB lineage: Bacteria > Actinomycetota > Actinomycetes > Mycobacteriales > Nakamurellaceae > Nakamurella. The sequence continues at coordinate 1,864 of DASSTH010000178.1, forward strand.
GCACCACCACGAAGCGCATGGTCTGCCCGTGCGAGAGCCCCAGCGACCGGGCCGCCGCACGCTGCGACGGGTGCACCGACTCGATGCCGGCCCGGAACACCTCCGACACGTACGCCGAGTAGGTCAGGATCAGCGCCACGCATCCCCAGAACAGCGCCGACGACGGCAGCCAGTCCACCCGCAGGCTGGGCATGCCGAACCCGAGCATGTACAGCACCAGGATCAGCGGCAGCCCGCGGAACAGGTCGGTGTAGACGGTGGCCGCCGCGCGCAGCGGGAAGAACACCGGCCCGCGCAGTGTGCGAGCCAGCGCGATCAGCATGGAGAAGGCCAGAATGACCACCTCGCACACCGCCATCAGCCGCACGTTCAGCCACAGACCCTCGGCGATGTCCGGCAGCACCTGCCACCCGTAGGCCAGGTCGAAGAAGCTGTCCCGGAACTTCGGCCATCCTGGGGTGTTGACCACCACCAGCACCACCACGCCGATCAGCACGACGGTGGAGCAGGCGGCGATCAGCGCCGAACGGCGAGTGCGGGAACGCCGGTAGGCCAACCGCTCGACTTGGATCGGTGACGGGATCCAGCCGTCGGCCTCGGTCACGTCCGGCCGGCCGGTGCCGGGTGGCCGGGCCGAGGCGCCGGGTCCGGGCACGGACGCCGCCCCGGACACCGTGGGCGCGCCGGCGGGCACGGTCGGGGTGCCGTCCGGCCGGTCCGCGCCCCCGACGGTCACTTCAGTTCGGGAGCGCCGGCCTGCGCCAGCCACTGATCGGCCAGCTGGGCCAGCGTGCCGTCGGCGCGCAGTGCGTCCACCGCCGCCGACACGCAGTTGGTGATCGGTGAGTCCTTCTCCAGCAACAGGCCGAACTGCTCCGGCTGCTCGCCGGTGGACGGCAACTGGCCGACCAGCACCCCGTCGTCCAGTTGGGCGGCCGACATGTAGAACGCGGTGGGCAGGTCGGTGACGATGCCGTCGATCTGGCCGTTCTGCAGCGCCTTGACCGCGTCGTCGTTGGTGGAGAACACGGCCGGCTTCTGCGACGGCTGGATCACATCGTTGATCGCGTCCAGGCTGGTGGTGCCGATCTGCGCCCCCAGGTGCGCGGACTTCAGATCGGCCACGCTGGTGGCGCCGTCGATCGTGCTGCCCTTGGTGGTCACCACGGCCTGCGTCACGTCGTAGTAGCCGGAGGAGAAGTCGACCACCTTGGCGCGGTCCGGCGTGATGGAGAACTCGTTGATGTCGAAGTCGAAGTTCTTCGGCGCCGGGGAGATGACGGAATCGAAGGACGCGCGCACCCAGGTGACCTGGTCCGTGCCGTAGCCCAGCGTGTCGGCCACGGCGGCGGCCACCGCACCTTCGAAGCCCTTGCCGCTCTCCGGCTTGTTGTCCACGAACCAGGGCTCGTACACCGGCTGGTCGGTGGCGATGGTCAGCACTCCCGGCTTCTTGGTCTGCAGCTGATCGGGCGTGCACGCGGCGGGCAGGGTGGTGGCGCCCGTTCCGGCGGCGCTGGAACTGGCCGGTGACGAGGATCCCGCGGAGCCGGCGGCCGGGGAGGAGGCGGACGACGCCGGTGCCGAGCCGGCCGCCCCCGACGAGGAGCCCGCAGCACCGGACGAGCCGGCCGACGACGAGCCGGCCGACGACGAGCCGGCACCGGAGGCGGCGGTGGACGACGCGGCGACCGTGGAGGATCCGCCGGATGCGGCTGGTGGGGTGGAGGAGCCACCGGTGCCCCCGGAGCCAGGGGATCCGCAGGCGGCAAGGGTCAGGGTGGCCGCGAGCGACGCG
>DASSTH010000179.1:0-4025 GCA_035708025.1 Nakamurella sp.
GGTCTTGTTCGTGTCGGTGGACATGCTGCTTCTCCTCTGTGAGCTCGGTGAGGACGGAGTCCAGTCGCCGGTAGCGTTCCTCCGCCTGTCGCTGGTACCGCTCGATCCACTTGGTCATCAGGTCGAACACCTCCGCGTCCAGGTGGCAGGGGCGGCGCTGGGCGTCCCTGCTCCGGGTGACCAGGCCCGCGTCCTCGAGCACCCGCAGATGCTTGGAGATCGCCTGCAGGCTCACCCGGTACGGCTCGGCCAGCTGTCCGACGGTGGCATCGCCCACGGCCAGCCGGGCCACGATGTCCCGCCGGGTGGGGTCCGCCAGCGCCGCGAACGCCCGGGACAGCCGGTCCTGTGCCATCGCCCCTCCTGTCTTCAACCATGTGGTTGAGTAAGACGATAGGCGACCCGCCCGCTCGTTGTCAACCACTCGGTTGAGAACCCGCGAGGATCAACTTGCCGTCACGAGGATCAAAGTCACGTCGATCCCGGCATATCGGGCGGAAAATCGTGAAGTTGATCCTCGTAGCGACTCAGTCGAACAGCGGCGCGGTGCCGGGTCGCGGGTAGGTCACGGTGCCGTCCGGCCGCACCTCCGGTTCGGCGCCCCACTGCCCCAGCCGATGCGGCAGCACCGAATCGGCGTCCACGATGTGGGTGACGTGCCAGCCGCGCGCGGTCAGCACGGATGCGATCAGGCTGCGATGGCATCGCCAGGGCACCGCTTCGGAGCACATGATGGCGGTGCGCCGCTGCGTGCATTGCGCGAGATCGGCCAGTCCGCGGTCGAAGTCCTCGCTCAGCGTCCAGTCCGCGTAGCGGTGGAAACTCTCGTTGCTCCATCCCGCGTTGACCTCGGGGTCCACCGGCTGCCGCCCGCGGCGGCCGCCCAGCTCGGCGATCCGGCGGTATTCGATACCCGCCTCGGCCAGCCAGCCGCCCATCGCCTCGGCGCCGAACCACGGGCAGCGCCGCGAACCGGGAAAGCTGCGGACGTCGACCACCCGAACGATGTCGTTGTGTCGCAACAGCTCCACCGTCTGATCGGCCGTGCGGGTGGAGTGCCCGAAGGTCCACAACGCCTGCGGCAGCGGGGCTGCGCGCCGACTGCGGGTCATCGGTGCGGTACCGCCGCGTGCGCGCCCGGATGCTCGGCGTCGGACCCGGTCGGCAGCGCTCCGCCCGGATGTGCTCCGGCGGGGTGTCCGGTCGCGGGCCGCAGGTCCAGCCTGCGCAGCAGCTGGGCGTTGAGCGCGACCACCACGGTGGACAGCGACATCAGGATCGCCCCGACCGACATCGGCAGCACGAACCCCACCGGGGCCAGCACCCCGGCGGCCAGCGGAACGGACAGCAGGTTGTAGCCGGCGGCCCACCACAAATTTTGCTTCATCTTGCGGTAGGTGGCGGCCGACAGGTCTATCGCGCTGAGCACGGCCCGCGGATCGTCACCGGCCAGGATCACCCCGGCGGAGGCCACGGCCACATCGGTCCCGGCACCGATCGCCACCCCGACATCGGCTCCCGCGAGTGCGGGCGCGTCGTTCACCCCGTCACCGACCATGGCGACCCGCCTGCCCTCGTCCCGCAGCCGGCTCACCACCGAGGCCTTGTCCTCCGGACGGACCCCGGCGAACACCCGCTCGATGCCCACCTCGGCAGCCACCGACTCCGCCACCGCCAGCGCGTCGCCAGTGATCATCACCACGCCGATCCCCCTGCGGTGCAACGCCTGCACCGCCTCGCGCGACTCCGGGCGGACCTCGTCCGCCAGCGCGATCGCGCCGGCCACCTGCCCGTCGCGCAGGACGTGCAGGATCGTCGCGCCCTCGGCACGCCACTGCTCGGCGGCACCCGACTCGGCAGCGCCGTGCTCCCTCAACAGGGCGGGGCCGCCCACCCGGACGACCCGGCCGTCCACGATGGCGCTGACCCCGACACCCGGCACCGAGGTGAAGTCGGCGGACGACGGGATCGCCAGGCCGCGCTGCTCCGCGGCCCGCACGATCGCCCGGGCCAGCGGATGCTCGCTGTCGGACTCCGCGGCCGCGGCCAGCGCCAGCAGGTCGTCCTCCTTCATGCCCGGCGTCGGCCGCACCGCGCTGACCGTCGGTGCGCCGAGGGTCAGCGTCCCGGTCTTGTCGAACAGCACCACATCCACCGTGCGCATGCGTTCCAGCGCGAGCCGGTCCTTGACCAGCACCCCGGACCGCGCAGCTCGTTCGGTGGCGATCGAGACCACCAGCGGGATGGCCAGGCCGAGCGCGTGCGGGCAGGCGATCACCAGCACGGTGATGGTGCGGCCGATCGCCTGGTCCGGGTTGCCCAGCACCGCCGCCCACACCACGGCGGTCAGCACCCCGGCGCCCAGCGCGAACCAGAACAGCCAGCCGGCCGCGATGTCGGCCAGCCGCTGGGCGTGCGAGGAAGAGCTCTGCGCCTCGGCCACCAGCCGGCGGATACCGGCCAGCGCGGTGTCCTCCCCAGTGGCGGTGATCCGCACGCGCAGGGCGGAATCGGTACTGACGGTGCCCGCCACCACCGGATCGTCGACCGCCCGGCGCACCGTCCGGGACTCGCCGGTGATCATGGACTCGTCCATCTCGGCCGAGCCGTCGGTGATCCGGCCGTCCGCGGGCACCCGGCCGCCGGGCCGCACCAGGACGACGTCACCGACCCGCAGGTCAGCCGGATCGACGGTGACGATCCCGTCGGAGTCCACCCGCTCCGCCTGGTCGGGCAACAAGGACGCCAGCGAATCCAGCGCCGAGGCGGTCTGGGCCAGCGATCGCATCTCGATCCAATGGCCGGCCAGCATGATCACGATCAGCAGGGCCAGCTCCCACCAGAAGTCCAGCCCGGGATCCACGATTCCCAGGCTGGAGCCCCAGGATGCGACGAAGGCCACCGTGATGGCCAGGCCGATCAGCAGCATCATGCCCGGTGCCCGGGAACGGACCTCGGTCCAGGCGCCGGTCAGGAACGGTCGGCCGCCGACCGCGAACATCACCGTGCCCAGTACTGGCGAGACCCAACTGACCGGCCCGGAGTGCGGCAGCGAATAGCCGAGCAGCGAGGCGAACATCGGCGAGAACCCCACCACTGGCACGGCCAGCACCAGCATGATCCAGAACAACCGGCCGAACTGCGCGGCGTGCGCGCCGTGACCCGCGTGCGAATCGTGACTGGCGTGCGAATCGTGACCGGCGTGCGAACCGTGACCGACGTTGGGCGCACCGTCGTGCGAACCGTGACCCGCATACGAACCGTGACCCGCCTGCGAACCGTGACGCGCGTGTGAACTGGCCGCGCCGTGCGACTCGTGCGACCCATGCCCGCCCGGCATGTCCTGCCGGCCCGGCCCCGCATTGCCGGCGTGCTGCTCCGTCACTCTCTCGTCCATACCCCGCACCATACCCCCTAGGGGTATGTGTCGGCGAGGCTGACGCGAAATCCGCTCCGCCGGCCGGACCCGGCCGCACCGCACCACCGGCCGCTACGGTGAGAGCGATGGACGCAGAGCGCGGTGGCCGATGACCAAAGGCAACCCCCGGGCATCGCGGCCGACCGTGGCGCTCGCGATGAGCGAACGGACCCGGCGGGAACTGCTGCCGCCCCGTCTGGTGCAGCGACTGGCCGCCGTCGCGGATGTCGATCCCGATCAGCTGGTGCAGGACTTCCACGACCACCGGCACGCCGAATGCCTGGCCAGGGCGGAGGTGCTGCTCACCGGATGGGGAGCGCCGGCGATCGACGACGCAGCGCTGGCGGCCATGCCCCGGCTCCGGGCCGTGGTACACGGCGCGGGTTCGGTGAAGGGCCTGGTGGACCGGCGGGTGTTCGACCGGGGCGTCCTGGTGTCCTCGGCCGCGACGGCGAACGCCGTGCCGGTGGCCGAGTTCACCTTGGCGGCCATCATTTTCGCGGCGAAAAGAGTGACCCGATTCGCCCGCCTGTACCAGCAGAACCGATCCGCCGGCGCCCTGGAACTGCCGGTGACGGGGGTCGGGGGGTACCGGCTCACGGTGGGC
>DASSTH010000180.1:0-19671 GCA_035708025.1 Nakamurella sp.
CATCGCGGCGCTGCGCACCTGGGGCTCCAAGACCCCGGGGCACCCGGAGTACGGCCACACCGACGGGGTGGAGATCACCACCGGCCCGCTGGGCCAGGGCCTGTCCTCGGCGGTCGGCATGGCGATGGCGGCGCGCCGGGAGCGCGGGCTGTTCGACCCAGACCCGGAGTGGGGCAAGTCACCGTTCGACCACTACATCTACGTGATCGCCTCCGACGGCGACATCGAGGAGGGCGTCACCTCCGAAGCCTCCTCCCTGGCCGGCCGGCAGCACCTGGGCAACCTGATCGTGTTCTACGACCACAACGAGATCTCCATCGAGGACGACACCAACATCGCGCTGTCCGAGGACGTCCCGGCCCGGTACGAGGCCTACGGCTGGCACGTGCAGCGGATCCGCGGCGGGGAGAACGTCAGCGGCATCCTGCAGGCCATCGAGAACGCCAAGGCCGTCACCGACCGGCCCAGCTTCATCTCCATCCGGACCATCATCGGCTACCCGGCGCCGAACCTGATGAACACCGGCAAGGCGCACGGCGCGGCGCTGGGCGAGGATGAGGTCGCCGCCGTCAAGCGGATCCTGAAGTTCGACCCGGACAAGCACTTCCAGATCGAGGACGAGGTGCTGGCGCACGCCCGTCGGGTCGCCGACCGCGGCCGGGCGGCGCACCAGGCGTGGCAGGCCGAGTTCGACGACTGGGCCGGCCGGAACCCGGAGCGCAAGCAGCTGTTCGACCGGCTGGTGGCCCGCCGGCTGCCGGACGGGTGGGCCGACCGGCTGCCCAGCTTCGACCCGGACCCCAAGGGCACCTCCACCCGCAAGGCGTCCGGGCAGGTGTTGGGCGCGCTGGCCGACGTGCTGCCCGAACTGTGGGGCGGCTCGGCCGACCTGGCCGAGTCCAACAACACCACGATGGCCGGCCAGGACTCCTTCGGTCCCATCGCGGCGACCACCAAGGAATGGACCGCACACCCCTACGGCCGCACCCTGCACTTCGGGGTGCGCGAGCACGCGATGGGCGCCATCCTCACCGGCATCGCCATGCACGGCCCCACCCGCCCCTACGGCGGCACCTTCTTGGTGTTCTCCGACTACATGCGCGGGGCGGTCCGGCTGGCGGCTGTGATGGGCGCGCCGGTCACCTATGTGTGGACGCACGACTCGATCGGGCTGGGCGAGGACGGACCGACCCACCAGCCGGTGGAGCACCTGGCCGCGCTGCGCGCCATCCCCGGCCTGTCCATGGTGCGGCCCGCGGACGCGAACGAGACCGTCTACGCCTGGAAGGCCGTCCTGGAACGGCAGGGGGTGTGGAAGTCCGGGCCGGTCGGCATCGCGCTGACCCGGCAGAACGTCCCGGTGTTGCAGGGCACCTCGGCCGAGGGGGTGGCCCGCGGCGGCTACGTGCTGGCCGGCGGGAACGACACCGGCGGTGACGGGGATCCCGACGTGATCCTGATCGCCACCGGCTCCGAGGTGCAGATCGCCGTCAAGGCCCGCGAGGTGCTGGCCGAGGAGGGCATTCGCGCCCGCGTGGTGTCCATGCCGTGCCTGGACTGGTTCGCCGATCAGGACGCGGACTACATCGAGTCGGTGCTGCCCGCCGCGGTGACGGCCCGGGTGTCCATCGAGGCGGGTGTCGCGCAGCCCTGGTGGCGGTGGATCGGCAGCCACGGCCGGGCGGTGTCGCTGGAGCACTTCGGGGCATCGGCGGACTTCGCCACGCTGTTCCGCGAGTTCGGCATCACGCACGAGGCGGCCGTGGCGGCCGCCAAGGAATCGATCGCCGCCGCCCGGCGCTGACCATAGCGGGCGCGCGGCACGCGCATCGCGAGCCGCGGGTACCCGGTCACCGACCAGGCCATCGACACGTCAAGGAGCTGATGATCATGAGCGACACATTGGCCGAACTCACCGCGGCGGGGGTCTCGCTGTGGCTGGACGACCTCTCCCGGGAACGGCTGCGCACCGGCAACCTGGCGGCACTGATCGCCGACAAGCACATCACCGGGGTGACCAGTAACCCGACGATCTTCGCCAAGGCGCTGTCCGACGGGGCGGAGTACGCCGCCCAGGTGTCCGAACTGGCCGCCCGCGGCGCCGACGTCGACGCCGCCGCCCGCACCCTGATGACGGACGACGTGCGCAACGCCTGCGACCTGTTCGCGGCGGTCAACGCCGCCACCTCCGGGATCGACGGGCGGGTGTCCATCGAGGTCGAGCCCGGGCTGGCGCACGACACCGACGGCACCATCGCGCAGGCCCGGGAGCTGGTCAAGATCGTCGACCGGCCCAACCTGTACGTGAAGATCCCGGCCACCGAGGAGGGTATCCCGGCGATCGCCGGCGCGCTGGCCGAGGGCATCAGCATCAACGTCACGCTGATCTTCTCCCTGCAGCGCTACGACCAGGTGATCGAGGCCTTCTTCTCCGGGATGGAGCGGGCCAAGGAGAACGGGCACGACCTGTCCAAGCTCACCTCGGTGGCGTCGTTCTTCGTCTCCCGGGTGGACACCGAGGTGGACAAGCGGCTGGACGCCATCGGCACCCCGGAGGCCGCCGCGCTGCGCGGCAAGGCCGCCATCGCCAACGCCCGGCTGGCCTACCAGCTGTTCGAACAGCGCTTCTCCGGGCCGCGCTGGGAGGCGCTGCAGGCGGCGGGAGCGCGGGTGCAGCGGCCGCTGTGGGCCTCCACCGGCGTCAAGGACCCGACCTACGACGACACCCGCTACGTGGTGGAGCTGGTGGTGGCCGACACGGTGAACACCGCACCGGAGAAGACCATCGACGCGGTGGCCGACCACGGCGTGCTGCGTGGCGACACGGTGCACGGCACCTACGCCGAGTCCCGGCAGGTGTTCGACGACCTCGCCGCGCTCGGGGTCGACCTGGACGACGTGTTCGCGGTGCTGGAACGCGAGGGCGTGGAGAAGTTCGACGCGTCCTGGGCCGAGCTGCAGGCCACCGTGCGGGACGCGCTGGCGGGCGGTCACTGACCATGGGGCTGAACCAGGTGGATGTCGGCGGTGTCTCGCTGACCCTGGGCTATCCGGACGAGGATGCCCTGGCCGCGGCGCTGCACGGCCTGGTGGCCGACCGGGTGGCCTCCGGCATCACCGCCCAGGACCCCACCCTGTGGGGGCCGGACGCGGAGTCCGAGGCCGCCATCCGGTTGTCCTGGGTCGGCCTGGCCGAATCCTCGCGGCCGCTGCTGGCGCGGATCCAGGCGTTGCGTGCGGAGTTGGCGGCGGAGGGCGTCGACCACGTGGTGCTGGCCGGGATGGGCGGCTCCTCGCTGGCGCCGGAGGTGATCGCCGCCACCGCCGGGGTGGAGTTGGTGACCCTGGACACCACCGACGCCGAGCAGGTCCGCGCCGCGCTGGCGGACAGGCTGGAGCGCACCGTGCTGGTGGTGTCCTCCAAGTCCGGCACCACGGTGGAGACCGACTCCCATCGCAGGATCTACCAGCGGGCGTTCGCCGACGCCGGCATCGACCCGGCCTCCCGGATCGTGGTGGTGACCGATCCGGGCTCGCCGCTGGCCACGCTGGCCACCGAGTCCGGCTACCGGGCGCTGTTCGAGGCCGACCCACACGTCGGCGGCCGGTACTCGGCGCTGACCGCGTTCGGGCTGGTGCCGGCCGGCCTGGCCGGCGCGGACATCACGGCGCTGCTGGACCAGGCGGCGGCGGTCGCCCCGGCGCTGGCCGCGGACGCGCCCGAGAACCCGGCGCTGCGGTTCGGGGCGCTGCTCGGGCTGGCGCACAACACCGGTACCGAGAAGGTGGTGATCGCCGACAACACCCCGGCCGGCGGCACCCGGATCCCCGGATTCGGGGACTGGGCGGAGCAGCTGATCGCCGAGTCCACCGGCAAGCTGGGCAAGGGGCTGCTCCCGGTGGTGGTGGAAAGCACCGATGCGCCGGGCTTCGCGGACGCCGGCCGGGACGCGGTGCTGGTGACGATCGGTGACGTGGACGAGAGCCGTTACCCGGCATCCGGTTTCGGCGCAGCGGTGACGGGGCCCATCGGCGCCCAGATGCTGCTGTGGGAGTACGCCATCGCGGTGGCCGGCCGGCTGATCGGCATCAACCCGTTCGACCAGCCGGACGTGGAGTCCGCCAAGGCGGCGGCCCGAGCGTTGCTGGACTCCCCCGGCGGGCAGGACACCGACCCCTCTCCGGAGGCCGCCGCGGCCCGCGGGGTGCCCACCTTCGACGGCGTCACCGCCTACGGCTCGGGCGACATCACCGCAGCGGCAACGGATCTGACGGACCTGCTGAACCGGTTCCTGGCGCTGGCCCCGGAATCCGGCTACGTCGCCGTGCAGGCCTACCTGGACCGGCTGTCCGACGCCGCGGCGCGGCTGCGGGCCCTGGTGGCGCGGAAGACCGGCCTGCAGACCACCTTCGGCTGGGGCCCCCGGTTCCTGCACTCCACCGGCCAGTACCACAAGGGCGGGCACCAGAACGGCATCTTCCTGCAGATCATGGGGGCGATGCCGGAGGATCTGCCGGTCCCGGACCGGCCGTACACGCTGGCCCAGTTGCAACTCGCCCAGGCCCGCGGCGACGGCTCGGTGCTGGCCGACCACGGCCGGCCGGTGCTCGGGCTGTACCTGTGGGACCGCGCGGCCGGGCTGGACGCCATCGCGGCGGCCCTGCAGTAACGTCACCGGCTCGGCACGAGCACCACGGCAGCGCAGCACCGTACGGGGAAGGCGGCGGAGGACCACGATGGCAGCGCCCAGCACGACCGGCCGCCGCGGCCGGTCCCGCTCCGTCACCGGATTCGGCGTCGCGGACGCCGACCCGGCCGGCGGCATCGGCAATCCGCTGCGCGACCCGCGGGACAAGCGGTTGCCCCGGATCGCCGGGCCATCCGGCATCGTGATCTTCGGGGTGACCGGCGACCTGTCCCGCAAGAAGCTGATGCCGGCCATCTACGACCTGGCCAACCGCGGGCTGCTGCCACCGGGTTTCGGCCTGGTCGGATTCGCCCGCCGGGACTGGGGCCGGGAGGATTTCGGCGCGGTGGTGCACGACGCGGTGCGGCAGTACGCGCGCACCCCGTTCCACGAGGACGTGTGGCGCCACCTGGCCGAGGGATTCCGGTTCGTGCAGGGCAGTTTCGACGACGACGCGGCGTTCGACCAGCTGGCCCGCACGCTGGCCGAGCTGGACGCGGCACGCGGCACCGGCGGCAACCACGCGTTCTACTTCTCCATCCCGCCCGCCGCGTTTCCGGTGGTCCTGCAACAGCTGTCCCGCTCGGGCATCTCCACTCCCGCCGACCACCAGTGGCGCCGGGTGGTGATCGAGAAGCCGTTCGGGCACGACCTGGCCAGCGCCCGGGCGTTGAACGCGTTGGTGGGCGAGGTGTTCCCCACCGAGAGCGTGTTCCGCATCGATCACTACCTGGGCAAGGAGACGGTGCAGAACCTGCTGGCGCTGCGGTTCGCCAACCAGCTGTTCGAGCCGATCTGGAACGCGCACTACGTCGACCACGTGCAGATCACCATGGCCGAGGACATCGGCATCGGCGGCCGGGCCGGCTACTACGACGGGATCGGCGCGGCCCGGGACGTGATCCAGAACCACCTGCTGCAATTGCTCGCCCTGACCGCCATGGAGGAGCCGGTCTCCTTCGAGCCCAAGGACCTGCGGATCGAGAAGGCCAAGGTGCTCGCGGCGGTGCAGTTGCCGGCCGACCTGGCATCCAGCACCGCCCGCGGGCAGTACGCGGCCGGCTGGCAGGGCGGCACCAAGGTGGTGGGATACACCCAGGAGGAGGGCATCCCGCGGGACTCCGTCACCGAGACCTACGCAGCGGTCAAGCTGCTGGTGGACACCAGGCGGTGGGCCGGAGTGCCGTTCTACCTGCGCACCGGCAAGCGGCTGGGCCGCCGGGTGACCGAGATCGCGGTGATCTTCAAACGAGCACCCCGGCTGCCGTTCGCCCGCACCGACACCGAGGAGCTGGGTGCGAACGCCCTGGTGATCCGGGTGCAGCCGGACGAGGGCACCACCATCCGGTTCGGCTCCAAGGTGCCGGGACCGACCATGGAGGTCCGCGACGTGTCGATGGATTTCCTGTACGGACAGTCGTTCACCGAGGCGTCCCCGGAGGCCTACGAGCGGCTGATCCTGGATGTGCTGTTGGGGGTGCCGTCGCTGTTCCCGCAGGACGAGGAGGTCGAGCTGTCGTGGAAGATCCTCGACCCGGTGGTGGACTTCTGGGCCGGCACCAGGCAGCCGCCGGAGTCGTATCCCGCCGGCACCTGGGGCCCCGCCTCCGCGGACGCCATGATGGCCCGCGACGGCCGCAGCTGGCGGCGGCCGTGAGCCCCCCGGACGTAGCGCGCGTAAAACCTTCGGGCGTAGCGCTGATTCTGCGCGACACGCCGCGCTCGGCCAGCGTGTCGCGTCAACAACACGCTACGCGCGGCGGGCGCTCGTGATCATCGACCTGCCGTCCACCACCACCTCGGCGGTCAACCGCTCGCTGGTGGACCTGCGCGAGCGCGGCGGCACCGTCACGCTGGGCCGGGTGCTCACCCTGGTCATCGTCACCGACGAGGCGGCCGCCGAGGAGCCGATCGAGGCAGCCAACAGCGCCTCCTTCGAGCACCCCTGCCGGGTGATCGTGGTCGGCAAGGGCGTGCGCCGCGGCACCCCGCGGATGGACGCGCAGATCAGGGTGGGCGGCGACGCCGGCGCCAGCGAGGTGATCGTGCTGCGGCTGTACGGCGAACTCGCCGACCACGGGGCGGCCGTCGTGGTGCCGCTGCTGCTGCCGGACGCGCCGGTGGTCGCCTGGTGGCCGCGCGACGCTCCGGAGGTGCCCGCCACGGACCCGATCGGGGCGCTGGCCCAACGCCGCATCACCGACGTGGCGCACCTGCGCAGGCCGCTGGTGGCGCTGCAACAGCGGTTGGCCTGCTACCAGCCCGGCGACACCGACCTGACCTGGACCCGGCTGACCAACTGGCGGGGCCTGCTGGCCGCCGCGCTGGACCAGCCTCCCCAGGAGCGGGTGCTCTCGGCGACGGTGGCCGGTGCGCCCGACTCCGCGTCCACCGACCTGCTGGCCGGCTGGCTGGCGCTGCGCCTGGGCTGCCCCGTCACCCGCAAGAAGGCCGGCCGGGCCGGCACCGGCATGCACTCGGTGGAACTGCATCGGCGGTCCGGTCCGGTGGTGCTGTCCCGCCCGCAGACCTCCACGGCCACGCTCACCGCCCCGGGGCAGCCCGAGCGCCGGGTGTCGCTGCCCCGCCGGCCGCTGCGCGACTGCATCGCCGAGGAGTTGCGCCGGCTGGACGCCGACGAGGTGTACGCCGAGGTGCTGGCCTTCGGGCTGCCGCTGGTGGACCGCCCGGGCCCGGCGGGGCGCCCGGCGAGCACGCCGGCTCCGGCCGCGCGCGGCGCCCGATCCCGGGGACGCTCCGCCGGGCCGGCGACCACCCGGCAGCCGACCGCCGGATCCGACGGGAAACCGCGCAGATCCACCGCCAGATCCACCGGTAGGAAGGGAGAACAACGGTGACGACGGAAATCGTGATGCACTCCTCACCGGAGATGCTGGCCGCCACCACCGCGGCCCGGCTGGTCACCCGCCTGGTGGACCTGCAGTCGGCCGGCCGGGTCCCGGCCATCGCGCTCACCGGCGGCGGTGTCGGCATCGCCACCCTGCAGCAGGTGGCGGCCGCGCCGGCGCGGGACGCGGTGGACTGGCGGCGGGTCGACATCTACTGGGGTGACGAGCGTTTCGTACCGGCCGACGACGACGAGCGGAACGAGAAGCAGGCCCGCGAGGCGCTGTTGGACCACGTTGACCTGGATCCGGCACGGGTGCACCCGATGGCGCCCAGCGACGGCGAGTTCGGCGACGACGTGGACGCGGCGGCGCAGGCCTACGCGTCGCTGCTGGCCGGCCGGGACGGGTTCGACGTGGTGATGCTCGGCATGGGGGCGGAGGGGCACGTGGCCTCGGTGTTCCCGGAATCGCCTGCGGTGTACGACGATCGAACCGTCGTGGCGGTGCGCAACTGCCCCAAGCCGCCGCCCACCAGGGTGTCGCTCACCCTGCCGACCATCCGGACCGCCGCCGAGGTGTGGCTGATGGTGGCCGGCCAGGGCAAGGCCGGAGCGGTCGCGATGGCACTCGGCGGTGCCGGCGAGGTGGCGGTCCCCGCGGCGGGTGCGGTGGGCATCAGCCGCACGTTGTGGTTGCTGGACCGCGCCGCCGCATCCGAACTGCCGGCCGGGCTCTCCCGGGCGCCGGTGTAGAGCCCCGGCAGGGCACCCCGGCAGCCGGTCGCGATATGTTGCCCGGGGCACCCGGACCGGGCCCGCGCCCGGACCCTCGAGAGGAACAGGTCATGTCAGCTGGGAAGGCTCCCGTCACCGTCACCGTCACCGGCGCCGCAGGGCAGATCGGATACGCCCTGCTGTTCCGGATCGCCTCCGGAGCCATGCTCGGCCCGGACGCCCCGGTGCGGTTGCGGCTGCTGGAGATCACCCCGGCGCTGAAGGCGGCCGAGGGCACCGCCATGGAGCTGGACGACTGCGCCTTCCCGCTGCTGGCGGGGATCGACATCACCGACGACCCGCGCGCGGCGTTCGACGGCACCAACCTGGCACTGCTGGTGGGCGCCCGGCCGCGCACCGCCGGCATGGAGCGCGGCGACCTGCTGTCCGCGAACGGCGGCATCTTCAAGCCGCAGGGTGAGGCCATCAACGCCGGAGCCGCCGACGACATCAAGGTGCTGGTGGTCGGCAATCCCGCCAACACCAACGCGCTGATCGCCGCCGGCCACGCCCCGGACGTGCCGAAGTCCCGGTTCTCCGCGATGACCAGGCTGGACCAGAACCGGGCCATGTCCCAGGTGTCGGCCAAGCTGGGCGTGCCGGTGTCCGAGGTCACCCGCATGACGATCTGGGGCAACCACTCCGCCACCCAGTACCCCGACCTGTTCCACGCCGAGGTGGGCGGCCGCCCGGTGGCCGACCAGGTGGACCGGGACTGGCTGGAGAACACCTTCATCCCGACCGTCGCCAAGCGCGGCGCCGCCATCATCGAGGCGCGCGGCGCGTCGTCGGCCGCGTCGGCGGCCAGCGCGGCCATCGACCACATGCGGTCCTGGGTGCTGGGCACCCCGGCGGACGACTGGGTCAGCGCGGCGATCGTCTCGGACGGCTCGTACGGAGTGCCGGAGGGCCTGGTGTCCTCGTTCCCGGTCACCTCCACCGGGGGCGACTGGCAGATCGTGCAGGGCCTGGAGATCGATGAGTTCTCCCGCGGCAAGATCGACGCCTCGGTGGCCGAACTGATCGGCGAGCGCGACGCGGTGCGGGACCTCGGCCTGATCTGAACCGGGCACCCGCGGGACATCACGGGAACCGATCGACGCGCCGGAGGGTCGAATCGGCTGCCCGCTGCCCAGCCCCTGGCAGCATCGGCATCACCGACCCGACACCGTCAGGAGCTCACACCATGCCGGCACGCCCTTCCTTCGCCGTCGCCGTGGCCGCCCTCGCCGCCGCGGGGGCGCTCTTCCTCGCCGGTTGCTCGACCACCATCGGCGGATCCGGACGGGCCGCCTCGTCGCCCGCGGACGCCTCGTCGTCGGTGGCCTCCGCGCCGGAATCCCCGTCACCGCAACCACCGTCACCGGTGACGGGGACCACTCCGCGCAGCGAGCCGAATTCCCCGACGCCGGTCGTCCCCACGGTGTCGGTCCCGCTGACCGTGGCACCGTCATCCGCGCCCGGCGGCCCGTCGACCAGCTCCGCCGAACCACCGCCCTCCTCGGACCTGAGCCCCACCACCACGACGGTCACCGTCACCGCGTCCCCCGGTCAGACATCCGGCGGCCCGACCACCTCGGGGACCACCACCGGCGCCAGCTCAGCGGCCGACCCGTTCGCCGGCTCCACCCCGGTGGACCCGGACTCGTTCCCGGGGACCGTCACCCCCATCGGTTTCGCCTCGCCGTCGGGCAACATCACCTGCGGATTCCAGGCCACCCGGAACCCGATGGTGGTGTGCCAGATCGCCCACCACAGCTACACCGCGACCGGCGGGGAGTGCCACGGGGCCGGATCCTGGGGTGACACCATCACGGTGGCCGTGGGCCTGCCGGCGACCTTCCTCTGCGCCGGTGACGTGGAGAGCGGCGGGCCGACACTGGCCTACGGCAAGCGGATCGACGTGTCCGGGCTGTCCTGCGTGTCCCGGGAGAACGGGGTCACCTGCAAGGACACCGCCGGCGGGGCCGGCTTCCGGCTGGCCAGCGGCGGCTACGACCTGTTCTGAGAGGCCTTCGGCACCGAACCGGTTGCGGTGCCTGAGGTGTGAGCTGCGGCACACTTCGGGCGCAGCGACGCATTCCATTAGCCGGGCGCAGTATCACCCGGTCGACCGGCCCGCTCC
The DNA here is from genome assembly GCA_035708025.1 of Nakamurella sp. Taxonomy (GTDB): domain Bacteria; phylum Actinomycetota; class Actinomycetes; order Mycobacteriales; family Nakamurellaceae; genus Nakamurella. The sequence continues at coordinate 10,436 of DASSTH010000180.1, forward strand.
TGCCTGCGTCGCAGCACCGCACCGCCGCGACGCGACACCCGCATCGGGCGGACCGGCGGGCCGCGAGGACAAGGGGCAGACCATGCGCAGGATGGTGATCGTGCTGGCGGCGGGCGCTGCGGCGCTACTCGCGGCCGGCTGTGCCCAGACGGTCGCCGGCAGCCCGCAGGCCGGCCCGGCCGCATCCACCGCCGCCGGCACCGTGCACACCCCGTCACCGACCGCGAACCAGCCCGGCACGACGGTCCCGGCCCCGGACTCGCCCACCAGCGAGATCCCCCCGGTGCCTCCGGCGTCCGGTTCCAGTTCGCTGCCGGACCTCCCCGTCACCGGCCTGCCGACCGTCCGGGCCACCGTGCCGTCCGGCACCGGGTCTGCGGCTCCCGCACCGACATCGACGCAGCGGCCGCCGACCACCGCACCCAGCACGACGCCGTCCCCCAGAACGTCGGGCGGCACCCGGACCTCCGCACCCCCGACCCACAGCAGCACCCCGCCGCCGGTCACCCCGCGGACGCCCACCGACGCACCGCGCACACCGGTGGACCAGCCGGCCACCGTGGACGGGCACGACTCCCCCTGGAACCGCGGCGGGTACGCGGTCTTCCACTCACCGTCCGGCAACATCAGTTGCATGATGGGCGATCTCGCCGGTGACGGCACCGTCATGGCGATGTGCGAGATCGGCCACCACACCTACCGCACACCGTCCCGACCAGCCAGCTGCACGCTGGACTACGGAGACCGGTTCGTGCTCGGTTCGGTCGGAAAGGCCACCCTGGGCTGCCACGGCGACACCGTCGCCGACCCGTCCGCCGCCGTGCTGCCGTACGGCACGTCCATCAACTACGGATCACTGGCGTGCACCAGCTCGGAGTCCGGCATGTGGTGCGGCAGCCTGGACACCGGCCACTACTTCAAGGTCGCCTCGGCCGGCTACCAGCTGGGCTGACGGACTCAGATCTGGTCCGGCACGCCGCCGCCGTTGCCCGCGCCGGTCAGGCCGGCCAGCACGTCATCCAGCTCGTCCGGCTTGACCAGCACGTCACGGGCCTTGGACCCCTCGCTAGGACCGACGATCCCCCTGGTCTCCATCAGGTCCATCAGCCGGCCGGCCTTGGCGAACCCGACCCGCAGCTTGCGCTGCAGCATCGAGGTGGATCCCAGCTGCGAGGTCACCACCAATTCCACGGCCTGCAGCAACAGGTCCAGGTCCCCGCCGATGTCCGGGTCCACATCCTTGCCGGGCTCGGCCTTGGGCGTGGTCACTCCTTCCGCGTAGTCCGGCTCGGCCTGTTGCTTGGCGAAGCCGACGATCGCGTGGATCTCCTCGTCCGAGACGTACGCGCCCTGCACCCGGATCGGCTTGGAGGCGCCCATCGGCAGGTACAGCGCGTCGCCCATGCCGACCAGCTTCTCGGCGCCCGGCTGGTCCAGGATCACCCGCGAGTCGGTCAGCGAACTGGTGGCGAACGCCAGCCGGGACGGCACGTTCGTCTTGATCAGTCCGGTCACCACATCGACGCTGGGCCGCTGGGTGGCCAGCACCAGGTGGATGCCGGCGGCCCGGGCCTTCTGGGTGATCCGCACGACCGCGTCCTCCACGTCGCGGGGCGCGGTCATCATCAGGTCGGCCAACTCGTCGATGATGCACAGGATGTACGGGTAGGGCCGATACACCCGCTCCGATCCCGGCGGCGTGCTGATCTGCCCGCGGTGCAGCTTGCGGTTGAAGTCGTCGATGTGCCGCACCTCGTGCGCGCGCATGTCCTGGTAGCGCTGCTCCATCTCCTCGACCAGCCAGGCCAGCGCCGCCGCCGCCTTCTTGGGCGCGGTGATGATCGGGGTGATCAGATGCGGAATGCCCTCGTACGGCGTCAGTTCCACCATCTTCGGGTCGATCAGGATCATCCGCAGATCGGCCGGGGCGGCGCGCTGCAGCAGCGAGACCAGCATGGAGTTGATGAAGCTGGACTTGCCGGAACCCGTGGCGCCGGCCACCAGCAGGTGCGGCGTCTTGGCGAGGTTGGCGGTGACGAACCGTCCCTCGACGTCCTTCCCCAGGCCGATCACCAGCGGGTGATGGTCCTTGCGGGCGTCCGGGTGCGCCAGCACATCACCCAGCCGCACCATCTCCCGGTCGGTGTTGGGCACCTCGATGCCCACCGCCGACTTGCCCGGGATCGGGGTCAGCAGCCGGACGTTGTCGGTGGCCGCCGCGTAGGCGAAGTTCCGGGCCAGCGCGGTGATCTTCTCCACCTTGACCCCGGGCCCCAGCTCGACCTCGTACCGGGTGACGGTCGGCCCGCGGGTGAATCCGGTGACCGCGGCGTCGATGGAGAACTGCTCCAGCACCTCGGTGATGCGGTCGATCATCTCCTCGTTGGCCGCCGAGCGGGCCTTGGGCGGCGCCCCGAGCTTGAGCATGGTGGCCGGCGGCAGCTGGTAGCTGCCGTCCAGCGCGCGGTCCAGGGTCAGCTGGGTGGGAACGGTGACGGGCGGGCCGTCCGGTGCCGGGGCCGGTTTGGTCACCCGGCCGCGGCGGGACGGCGCGTCGGCACCCGCCGGTGACGGGGTGTCCGGTGCGATGCCGCCCGCAGCGCTGGCGTCGATCGCCCGGGCGATGGCGACCGTGGGCCGCTCGTCCGGGTCGCCGCCGGTTTCGGTGGCGGCCTGCCGGCGGCGGGAGGGCCGGCGCAGCCGGATGCTGGACGGATCTGCGTCCTCGTCCAGGTCGAGCCTGCCGCCGTCCCGGTAGTCCCGGCTGCCAGAACTAGAGGCGGCCGCCGACGACCGGCCGGACAGCGCCCGCCAGCCGCGGGCGACCAGCCCGGGAAGGTCGCGCAACTTGGTGCCGGTGAGCAGCAGCACGCCGAACGCGCCCAGCAGCGCCAGCACGGTGATGGCCGGCGCCGCGGTGAGCCCGGCGTGCAGCGGCTGGCCGATCAACCAGCCCAGGGTGCCGCCGGCGGTCTTCCACCGCGCCACGGAGTCCGGTGCCCCGGGGTCCATCGAGGCCAGGTGACCGACATGGAAGATGCCGGTGACCGCGAGGGTGATGGCGATCCAGCCGAAGATCCGCCTGGCCCGGTGTGGCCGGTCGGCGACCGTGCGCATCAGGATGACCGCCGCCATCACCAGCAGGGCGGGCAGCACGACTCCGGGGGTGCCGAACCAGACCCGGACCGCGTCGTCGATCACCCTGCCCACCGGGCCGGCGGCGTGGAACCAGGACCCGATCGCGCACACCACCGCCAGCGCGATCAGCCCCAGCGCCAGCCCGTCGCGGCGGTGCTCGGTGTCGATGTCCTTGGCGGCACCCGCGCCCTTGCCGATCAGCCGGGCGGTGCCGCCCAGCCCGCGGGCGGTGAGCCGCCAGGTGCCGGCGATGCCCCGGCCGACGCCGCGCGCCGTGGTGGCGACCACGCCCCGGTGCCGGCGGATCGGCGGCAACGTCGAGGTCCGGCGGGGCGCGGCGGTGCCGCGAGAACCGGCTCCCCGGCCCGCGGTGCTGCGGGACGTGCCGCCGCGAGGCCGGGCCGAGCTGCCCGAACCCCTGGACGTCCGGGAGGCGGAACGGGTGGATCCGGACGCCGTGCTGCTCCGCGACGTGCTGGACGATCGCGGGCGCGACGACGTGCTGGTCTTCCCGGCCATGGCGACCAGACTATTCCCCAAAGTCACATCCGTCCCACAGGCCACACCGGGTCATGTACCCGGCCGGGTTTGCCGGCCCACCCCCGGGGGGTGAGTAGTCGCGCGGAGCCCGGCGGCCCCGCATGGATCAACTTCGCAGGCATGCACCATCGTCGGGGATATGGGGCTGGTGTGACGGCTGTGGCAACTTTCACGCATGCTGGGGAAGTTGATCCACGCGCGTGGGGGTTGTCGGGCGCGCCACAGCCGTCCGCGCTGGTCGGTCGCGGACGCGGCTGCTCACCCGGGAGCGGGGCCGGAGCGGGCGCACGGGGCGGACCAACCGCCGACCGCTTCGGGCACCGCTTCGTGTGGTAGGCCTGTGCGGTCACGAACGAGGACGACCCAGAGCCACCAGCCACGAGGAGCGCCACACCCGTGCACGACATCACCGCCGGAGCCCGTCTGCGCCTGGAGCGCTTCCTGGCCGACCGCATCCGGCCCGCGCTGCACACCGCGATCGCCCCCTTGGACCTGCAGGTCTGGCACGTGCCCGGCGACGGTGAGCCGGTGCCCCCGACGCAGGCGCTGGCCGCCGAGTTCGAAGCGGCCGAGCTGGGCCTGAAGTGGGGCACGCCCTGGCGCACCAGCTGGTTCCACCTGACCGGGACGGTGCCGGACAGCGGGGCCGGCCGGGACGTGGAGCTGGTGCTGGATCTGGGTTGGGACAATCGGTACGCCGGGTTCCGCGGCGAGGGGCTGGTCTACCGGCCGGACGGCACCCCGGTCAAGGGCCTGCACCCGCGCAACAACCACGTGCCGGTGGCCGATCCGGCCGCCGGTGGCGAGCGAATCGACCTGTACGTGGAGGCCGCGGCCAATCCGCAGATCGAGGGCTTCCGGCCCACCCCGCTGGGCGACAAGGCCACCGCCGGCGACCGGCCGATCTACCAGGTCACCGTCGCGGACATCGCCGTCCGCCACGCCGAGGTGGCCGAACTCATCGCCGACCTGGAGGTGCTGGGCGGGCTGGCCGAGTTGCTGCCGGCCGACACCACCAGGGCGGCCCGGCTGTGGGCCGCCATCTCCCGCGCCCTGGACGCCCTCGACCCGGCGGACATCCCCGGCACCGCGGCGGCCGCCCGCGCCCGGCTGGCACCGGCGCTGCAGGTCCGCGCCGCCGGCGACGAGCACGTCGTCACCGCCGTCGCCCACTCGCACATCGACTCCGCCTGGCTCTGGCCCACCCGGGAGACGATCCGCAAGGTCGCCCGCACCACCTCCAACGTGGTCGCCCTGCTGCAGCAGCACCCCGAGCTGGTGTACGCGATGTCGTCCGCCCAGCAGTACGAGTGGATCCAGCAACACCGACCCGAGGTCTTCGAGCGGGTCGCCGAGCAGGTCCGCGGCGGCCGCTTCGTGCCGGTGGGCGGCATGTGGGTGGAGTCCGACACCAACATGGTCGGCGGGGAGGCCATGGCCCGCCAGTTCACCATGGGACAGCGCTACTTCCGCGACAACTTCGGCGTCACCTGCCGGGAGGGCTGGCTGCCCGACTCCTTCGGCTACACCGCGGCGCTCCCGCAGATCCTGCGGCTGGCCGGCTGCCGGTACTTCCTCACCCAGAAGATCTCTTGGAACCGGGTGAACCCGTTCCCGCACCACACCTTCCACTGGGAAGGCATCGACGGCACGCGGATCTTCACGCACTTCCCGCCGGCGGACACCTACAGCGCGGAGGTCACCGCCCGGGAGATGCTGCGGGTCGAGCGGCAGTTCCGCGACAAGGCGGTGGCCACCCGGTCGCTGCTGCCGTTCGGGCACGGTGACGGCGGCGGCGGCCCCACCCGGGAGATGATCGCCCGCGCCCACCGGTTCGCCGACCTGGCCGGCTCGCCACGCCTCGAGTTCGGCTCGCCGGCGGGTTTCTTCGCCCGGGCGGAGCAGGAGTACCCGGACGCCCCGGTGTGGACCGGCGAGCTCTACCTGGAGATCCATCGCGGCACCTACACCTCCCAGGCCAAGACCAAGCAGGGCAACCGGCGCAGCGAGCACCTGCTGCGGGAGGCCGAGCTGTGGTGCGCCACCGCGGCGGTGCGCGGGCTGGCCGCCTATCCCTACGACGACCTGGACCGGCTGTGGAAGACGGTGCTGCTCAACCAGTTCCACGACATCCTGCCGGGCAGCGGCATCGCCTGGGTGGCCAACCAGGCCATCGCGGAGTACGCCGCCGTGCTGGCCGACCTGGAGCGGATGGTGGACGGGGCGATCACCGCGCTGGCCGGCGGCGCAGCGGGTGACGGCGGGTCGGGCGACAGCGCCGCAGCCGGCGGTGACGATCCCACCGGGCACCAGCCGCTGCTGTTCAACGCCTCCCCGTTCCCGCGGGCCGGGGTCGGCCCGCTGTCCGCCGGACCGGTCACCCCCGCCGAGTCGGAGGTGCAGGTCAGCGGCGACGGCGGCGACACCGTGCTGGACAACGGGCTGCTGCGGGCCCGCGTCGACGGCCGCGGGCTGCTGACCGCGCTGACCGACCTGCGCTCCGGCCGCGAGGTGCTGCCCCCGGGGGCGGCTGCCAACCTGTTGCAGCTGCACACCGACACCCCGGCACAGTGGGACGCCTGGGACATCGACCCCGACTACCGGGACGCCGTCACCGATCTGACCGAGCTGGACTCGTTGCAGGTGCGCGACGACGGCGGGGCCGCCTCCGTGATCGTCACCCGGTCGGTCGGCGGATCGACCATCACCCAGGAGATCTCGCTGGCACCGGGCGCCACCCAGCTCGACTTCGCGGTGGAGATCGACTGGCACGAACGGGAGAAGCTGCTCAAGGCCGCGTTCCCGATCGACGTGCACACCGATCACGCGGCGTTCGAGACGCAGTTCGGCCACTTGGTGCGGCCCACGCACACCAACACCAGTTGGGACGCGGCCCGATTCGAGGTCTGCGCGCAGCGTTGGGTGCAGGTCGCCGAACCCGGCTACGGCGTCGCGGTGGTCAACGACTCCAGCTACGGACACGACGTCACCCGGCACGCCCGGCCCGGCGGCGGCAGCTACTCCACGGTGCGGCTGTCCCTGCTGCGCGCCCCGCGCTACCCGGACCCGGAGGCGGACCAGGGCCGGCACCGGATGCGATACGCGCTGGTCCCGGGGGCGGGCGTGCTGGACGCGGCCCGGGCCGGCTACCAGATCAACCTGCCGGCCCGCAGCACCGCCGGCCGGTCGGCGGTGCCGCCGCTGGTGACCGTGGACGGCTCCGGCACGGCGCTGGTGGAGGCGGTCAAGCTGGCCGACGACCGCAGCGGTGACGTGATCGTGCGGCTGTACGAGCCGCTGGGCGGACGGGCCGATGTCACGCTGCGGCCGTCCTTCCCCGTCGACGGCGTGGTCGAGACCGACCTGCTGGAGGACGATCTCGCGCAGGCGGATCCGGACGGCGGCATCCCGCGGGCGCTGCTGGGGTCGGACTCCGGCGCGGTGCGGCTGGCGCTGCGCCCGTTCCAGATCGTCACCCTGCGATTGCGCCCGGGTCGCGGCTGACCGCTACTCCGGGGACGCCGCCGTGGCGGGCGGCAGCGCGGGCACCACGATCCGATCGTCGGCGTCCCGGGTCAGCTCCGTCACCGTCGCCACGGCGGCCACCGGGATCGGCCCGTACACGTGCGGGAACAGCTCGATCCCGCCGCCGGTGTTCTCCGCGATCACCTCGCTGCCCACCCGGTCGGTGTCCACCGCGAGCAGCACCAGCGATTCGGCCACGCCGGCGTAGTAGGCGTTCGCCACCCCGGCGACCTGATCGGCATAGGAGCAGTGGATGAAGCCCTCGTCGTCCAGGGTGCGCCCGAGCGTGGAGACCCGGTAGCTACCGGTGCTCTGGGCGGCGTCCCAGTCGGAGGCCCGGGCGACGTGGTAGATCAGCATCGCCCCATCCTTCCCCACGTCACACCGCCAGCACGGTCGGCACGATCATCGGGCGCCGCCGGTAGGCGTCGGACACCCAGCGCCCCACCACTCGGCGCACGGCCTGGGCCACCCGGTGGGTGTCGGTGATGCCGTCCGCCTCGGTGGACGCCAGCTCCGCCTCCACCAGCGGCAGCACCGCATCCAGCGCGGCCGGGTCGTCGGAGAATCCGCGGCCGGAGATGGTCGGGCTGGCCACCGCCCGCCCGGTCTGCGCGTCGATGGCCACCGTGATGGCGATGAACCCGTCCTCCCCCAGCACCAGCCGGTCGGACAGCGTGGTCTCCCCCACGTCCCCCACCGCGTTGCCGTCGACGTACACCATGCCCACGTCCACATGCCCCACGATCCGGGCCCGCCGGTCCACCAGGTCCACCACGGTGCCGTTGGGCGCCAGTACCACCCGGTCCGCCGGCACCCCGGTGGCCTGCGCCAATCGGGCCTGCGCCCGCAGGTGCCGCCATTCCCCGTGCACCGGAACGACGTTGCGCGGCCGCACGGCGTTGTACAGGAACAACAACTCGCCGGCCGAGGCGTGGCCGGACACGTGCACCTTGGCCACCCCCTGGTGCACCACCGTCACCCCCAACGCGGACAGCTCGTTGATCACGGTGAACACGCTGGTCTCGTTGCCCGGGATCATCGAGGACGCCAGGATCACCGTGTCGCCCTCGGCCAGCCGGACCTGTCGGTGGTCGCCGCGCGACATCCGGGACAGCGCGGACAGTGGCTCCCCCTGGGACCCGGTGGAGATCAGCATCACGTACTGCGGCGGCAGGTCCAGCACCTGGTCCAGCCCCAGCACCAGGCCGTCCGGCACCGACAGCAGGCCGAGATCCTGGGCGATCTGCATGTTGCGGATCATCGACCGGCCGACGAAGGCCACCTTCCGCCCGTGCCGCTGCGCCGAATCCAGCATCTGCTGCACCCGGTGCACGTGGGAGGCGAACGACGCGACGATCACCCGCTGCGGCGCCGCGCGGATGAAGGAGTCCAGCACCGGTCCGATCTCGCTCTCCGACGCCACGAACCCGGGGACCTCGGCGTTGGTGGAGTCGACGCAGAACAGGTCGACGCCGGCGGCGCCCAGCCGGGCGAACCCGCCCAGGTCGGTGAGCCGGCCGTCCAGCGGCAGCTGGTCGAGCTTGATGTCGCCGCTGTGCAGCACGGTTCCGGCGTCGGTGCGGATCGCCACCGCCAGCGCGTCCGGAATGGAGTGGTTCACCGCGAAGAACTCCAGGCCGAAACCGCCCACGCTGTGCCGCTGGCCCTCCGCGACCACCCGCAGCTGCGGGGTGATGCGGTGTTCGCGGCACTTGGCCGCGACCAGGGCGAGGGAGAACCGGGAGCCGTACAGCGGAATGTCCCCGCGCAGCCGCAACAGGAACGGCAGAGCGCCGATGTGATCCTCGTGCCCGTGGGTGATGACGACGGCCTCGATGTCGTCGAGCCGATCCTCCACGAGCCGCAGGTCCGGCAGGATCAGGTCGACACCGCGCTCGCCGAGCCGCGCGAAGGCGCGCAGGTCGGTGATGCGTCCGTCCAAGGGCAGCTGGTCCATCTTGAAGTCGCCGGTGTGCAGCGCCAGCCCGGCGCCGGTGCGGATCGCCACCGCGAGCGCGTCCGGGATCGAG
>DASSTH010000181.1:0-2066 GCA_035708025.1 Nakamurella sp.
CCAGGCAATTCACCGACGACGAAGATCACACTGGAGTCTCCACCGACGGGAGAGGGCACGGTCGAGGACGTGAGCGAGCAGGACCAACCGGGCACCGGTACGCCGACGCTGTCCATCGGGGCGCTGTCGGCGCGCACCGGGCTGCCGGTCAAGACCATCCGGTACTACTCCGACCTCGACCTGCTGCCGGTCGCCGGACGCACCAGCGCCGGGTACCGGCGGTACGACGAGGCGGCGGCCGCCCGGTTGGCGCTGATCCGCACCCTGCGCGAACTGGGGCTGGGCCTCGCGCCGATCCGCCGGGTACTGGACCGGCAGGCCGCGCTCGCCGACGTCGCCGCGGCGCACGCGGACGCGCTGGAGCAGCAGATCCGGATCCTCCGGCTGCACCGCTCGGTGCTGCGCGCGCTCGCGGTCCGCGAACCCGATCTCACGGAGGTGGAACGAATGAACGACATCGCCCGCGCGTCGGCCGCCGAGCGGCACCGGATCCAGGAGGAGTTCCTGGACCACGTGTTCGGTGGCCTGCGCGTCGACCCGCAGTTCGAGCAGCTGATGCGCCGGGCCCGGCCGGACCTGCCGGACGATCCGACGCCGGAGCAGCTCGACGCCTGGATCGAGCTGGCGGATCTGCTGGTCGACACCGACTTCCGGGCCCGGATCCGGCGGATGGCCGAGCAGCACGCGGCCGATGCGGAGATGGTCGCCGGCCGGCGGGACTCCCGGTCCTCGCCCGAGGTGGCCGAGCGGGTCGCCGCCCTGGCCGGCGCGGCGCTGGATGCCGGCGTCGATCCGGCGTCGGCCGCGGCGGCGCCGGTGGTGGCCGAGCTGGTCGGCGTGTTCGCCGCGCACGACGATCGCACCGACACCCCCGAGTACCGGGAGTGGATCCGCACCTCGATCGGGGGCGGCGCCGACGCCCGCGCCGAGCGGTACTGGCAGCTGCTCGCGGTCATCAACGGCTGGCCGGCGGTGCCGACCCGGGTACCGGCCTGGGAGTGGTTCGCCGCCGCCCTCGCCGCCCACACCGGCTGAACCGGTGGGATCCGTTGCAGTGCAACGGATCCCACCGACAACGGTGGGTGCCGGAAAGGTACCCGCCGGGTGGCCGGTCTCCGCTATCGTGGCCGGATGTCCAACTCCCCTTCGACTGCGGTTCGTCCCGCCGTCCCCCGCCCGGCCCTGGTGCAGGTGGCCCTGGTCGCCGCCGCCGTGGCCGGGCTCGCCGGGCTGGCCGTGCTGGTCACCTACCCGGTCGCCCGCTCCGCCATCGGCACGATCGTGGTCAGCCCCGACGCGCACAACCCGCGCCTGGATCTGCGGGACGCGGCGATCATCACGGCCGTGTTCGGCGCGGTCACCCTCCTGGTCGCCGCGGCCTCGCTGTGGCTGCTGCTGCGGCCGCGCCGCAACGGCAAGACCTGGCTGGTGATCGGCTGGGTGGTGGCGGCCTGCGGCCAGCTGCTCGGCTTCGCCGGCGGCTCCGGCGACAACTGGCACGACGTGCTGCCCGCGTTCTACCCACCCCTGCAGTACGGCACCGGCCTTGCCATCGTGGTGCTCGCGGTGCTGGTGATCGTGCTGCTGGTGCTGCGCCCGACGACCGCCTACCTGGACGCGGCGACCCCGGTCAGCGCCGGCGCCGACCAGCAGGTCTTCGACCTCAAGCGGGTCGGCCGCAAGAACTAGGGCGTGTCCCGCGGCTCAGGGCAGCTCGGTGCTGGCCGGCCGCGGGACCGGCGCGGCGGCGCCGCGGGCCACCGGGGTGACACCGGCGGCCGGCATCGTGCAGGTGACCTCCAGGCCGCCGCCCGACAGCGCGCGGGCGCTCACCGAGCCACCGTGCGCGTCGATGACCGCCCGCACGATCGACAGCCCCAGCCCGGACCCGCGGGTACCGGTGCGTTCCCGGCCGCCGCGGCGGAACGGCTCGAACAGCGCCGGTACCTCGCCCGGATCCAGCTCACCGCCGGAGTTGCCGACCACCAGGTAGGCGTGCTCGGCGTCGGTGGAGGTGCGTACCCACAGCGTGCCGCCGGCGTGGTTGTAGCGCACCGCGTTCTCGA
>DASSTH010000182.1:0-15845 GCA_035708025.1 Nakamurella sp.
GCGAACGTGCCGCGGATCATCACCTCGTGGTTGCCGCGGCGGGACCCGTAGGAGTTGAAGTCCTTGCGCTGCACGCCGTGCTCGGCCAGGTACCGCCCGGCGGGGGAGTCCTGCTTGATGGCGCCGGCCGGCGAGATGTGATCGGTGGTGACGGAGTCGCCCAGCTTGGCCAGCACGCGCGCCCCGCGGATGTCCGTCACCGGTGACGGGTCCGCCGTCATGCCGTCGAAGTACGGCGGGCGGCGCACGTAGGTGGACTCCGCGTCCCACTCGAAGGTCTTGCCGGTCGGCGTGGGCAGCGACCGCCAGCGATCGTCGCCGGCGAACACGTCGGCGTAGCTCCCGGTGAACATCTCCTGGTTGATGGCGCGGGCCATCACCTCGCTGACCTCGGCCTCGCTGGGCCAGATGTCGGCCAGGTACACCGGCTGCCCGTCCGTCCCGGTGCCCAGCGGGTCGCGGGTGATGTCCACGTCCATGGATCCGGCCAGCGCGTAGGCCACCACCAGCGGTGGCGAGGCCAGGTAGTTCATCTTGATGTCCGGGTTGATCCGGCCCTCGAAGTTGCGGTTGCCGGACAGCACCGACACCACGGCCAGGTCCGCCTCGTTGACCGCCGCGGAGATCGGCTCGGGCAGCGGACCGGAGTTGCCGATGCAGGTGGTGCAGCCGAACCCGACCAGGTTGAAGCCCAGCTTCTCCAGATAGGGCAGCAGCCCGGCCCGCTCGTAGTAGTCCATCACCACCTTGCTGCCGGGGGCGAGTGTGGTCTTCACCCACGGCTGGGAGGACAGCCCGCGTTCCACCGCCTTGCGGGCCAGCAGCGCGGCGCCCAGCATCACCTCGGGGTTGGAGGTGTTGGTGCAGCTGGTGATCGCGGCGATCACCACGTGGCCGTGGTCGATCTGGAACTCCTGGCCGTCCATGGACACCGGCGTCGGTCTGCTGACCCGGGGCGGGCGGGCGGCGTTCCCGGCCGCCGCGGCGGCCGGCGCCTGTTCGGCGGCGTCGGTGCTGGGGTCCGGGTCGGTGGACGGTGCGTCCGAGGCCGGGAAGGTGTCGACCAGTGCCTCCTCGGGCCGGGCGCCCGGGGCGGGCTCGGCGAAGTCCGGGGTGCCGGCGTAGGCCTGCAGGGCGGTGCGGAAGCTCGTCACCGACTGGGCCAGTTCCACCCGGTCCTGCGGGCGCTTCGGGCCCGCGATGGACGGCACCACGGTGGACAGGTCCAGCTCCAGGTACTCCGAGTACCTGGCCTCCCGGGACGGGTCGTGCCACAGGCCCTGCGCCTTGGCGTAGGCCTCCACCAGCTCGAGCTGTTCGGCGGGCCGGCCGGTCAGCCGCAGGTAGCGCACGGTCTCGGCGTCGATCGGGAAGATCGCCGCGGTGGACCCGAACTCCGGGCTCATGTTGCCGATGGTGGCCCGGTTGGCCAGCGGCACGGCCGCCACGCCCTCGCCGTAGAACTCCACGAACTTGCCCACCACGCCGTGCCGGCGCAGCAGGTCGGTGATGGTGAGCACCAGGTCGGTGGCGGTGGTGCCGTGCGGCAGTGAGCCGGTCAGCTTGAACCCGACCACCTTCGGGATCAGCATGGATACCGGCTGGCCCAGCATCGCGGCCTCCGCCTCGATGCCGCCCACGCCCCAGCCCAGCACGCCGAGGCCGTTGACCATGGTGGTGTGCGAGTCGGTGCCCACCAGGGTGTCGGGGTAGACGGACGGGACGCCGTCACCGGCCTCGTCGGGGCGCACCATCACCACCCGCGCCAGGTGCTCGATGTTCACCTGGTGCACGATCCCGGTCCCGGGCGGCACCACCTTGAACTGGTCGAAGGCGCTCTGCCCCCAGCGCAGGAACTGGTAGCGCTCCCGGTTGCGCTGGTACTCGAACTCGACGTTGCGCTCGAAGGCGTCCGGCCGGCCGAAGACGTCGGCGATCACCGAGTGGTCGATCACCAACTCGGCGGGAGCCAGCGGGTTGATGCGGTCCGGATCCCCGCCCAGCTGGCTCATCGCCTCCCGCATGGCCGCCAGGTCCACCACACACGGCACCCCGGTGAAGTCCTGCATGATCACCCGCGCCGGGGTGAACTGGATCTCGGTATCGGGTTCGGCCGCCGGGTCCCAGCCGGCCAGCGCGGCGATGTGCTCGCCCGTCACCACCCGGTCGTCCCGGGTGCGGACCAGGTTCTCCAGCAGGATCTTCAGGCTGTATGGCAGCCGGTCCGCGCCCTCGATACCGGTGATCGGGTGGATCCGGTACTCGCGCGCCCCGACCGTGATCCGGTCCGCGGGCTGGCTGGCACTGGTCGGCACGTCATTCTCCTTGTCCCGCACGCAGTGTGCGTCTGAGGCGGTGGCGACGGCCGTGGCGGGCACGTCCCGCCCTTAACAGTACGCGTGTCCTGCTATGGGTGTGCCGGGGGGTGCCGAGACGCGGACGGGCCCCCACGGTGTGGCACCGTGGGGGCCCGTGACGACGGCATGGATCCGTCGCGAACGCGCCGGGCCGGCCGGCCCGGGCATCGGCAACCGGTCAGCCGGTGGCCATCTTGATGAAGTAGTCGATGTCCGCGGACTCCAGGCCGGACAGCAGCGAGACCAGCACGTCGGAGAACGATCGCAGCGGGCTGACGTACCACTTGCCGTCACCGCCCTGCACCATCACCACGCCGAGGCCGATCACCTTGGGGAACTCTCGCTTGATGATGTCCCGGATTTGCGGGTCCAGGTCGGCCGCGCCGTTCTGGTCCAGCCAGGTGTCGATATTGTCCTGGTTGATGTTCACGCTGCCCTGGCCCGGCATGCTGATGGTGACGGAGCCGGCGGCCGGGTCCCGCGCGATGGTGTACGCGCCGTCCGGGGTGGTGAGGGTCAAGTTCTTGATCGACACCTTCTTGCCACCGGTGACGTCGGAGACCGACCAGGTCACGTCGGACAGCTGCACGCCGGCCAGGTCGTCCGCGGACGGCACGCTGTCCGAGTCGATCATCAGCGTGCCGTAGTCGTGCAGCACGCCCATCTCGTCCGGGGACAGCACCGAGATGATGGCCTTCGGGTCGCCGGACATCGCCGCGTCCAGGAAGGCGTTCATGGCGTCCTCCGGGCTGGAGCCGCCGGCGTTGGCGATCGGGGCCAGGTGATAGTCCGGCCCGATCGACTCGAACGCCCAGTTGTCGGCCGCGGTGTAGAACAGCGATGGGTACCACTTGCCGTCCCGGTTGACGGTGGCGATCCGGAACGGGTGGCCCTGTTCGGCCACCTCCTTGGCGATGTCGACCGTCTCGGTCTGCGGCTCGGACGTCTGGGCCAGCTCGGGGAAGGCGTCCAGGATCTTCTTGCTGAACGGGAAGGTCCCGGTGCCGGTCTGGACGGTGACGGTGCCGCCGGTCAGCTGCACGATCGACAGGTGGTCGTTGATCGAGATCGGCTGGTCGGCGAAGGTCAGGTCCTTGGTGGTGATCTTGACGCCGGTGGCGGCCGCCTTGTCGACGTCCTTGTTGATCACCCCGAGCCGCTTGAGCTGGTCGAAGATGTCGCCGGTCATGTCGGCGAACAGGTGTGCCTCGGTGGGGTCCAACTGGTCGGCGATGCCGATCGGGTCCTCCTCGGACACCGAGCCGAGCATCTGCACCACGGCGTCCTGCGGGGTGGACTGGCCGCCGGTCGCGGTGTCCGATCCCTTGCGGGCGAACAGGTACACCAGGCCCGCGGCGGCCAGCGCGACCACCACCGCGATGACCGTGACGATGATCGGCATCTTGCTCTTGGGCTTGCCTGCCGGGGCTCCGGCGCTGCCGGGACCCGCCGGAGGCATACCGGGTCCACCCGGGTAGCCCTGCTGCCCCTGCTGTCCGGGGTAACCCTGTTGACCGGGGTAGCCCTGCTGCCCGGGGTAGCCCTGCTGGGCCGGATAACCCTGCGAGGCCGGGTAACCGGCCTGGCCCGGGTAGCCCGGCTGCGCCGCATAGCCCGGCTGGGACGGCGGCGCCTGGTAGCCCTGGGTGCCCGGATATCCCTGGGTCGCCGGATAACCCTGCGGCCCGGACGGCGGGTACTGCTGTCCGTACCCGGTCGGCTGCTGCCATCCGGAACCCGGTTCGGACGGCTGTTGCCACCCGGAACCCGGCGCGGACGGCTGCTGCCAGCCCTGGGCGGGCTCGCCCTGCGGGCCGCCGGGCTGCCAGCCACCCTGCTGGTGTGGGTCGTTCTCGGGCCGGCCGGGCCAGCCCTGCTGCGGTCCACCGGTCGTCATCGTGGTTGCTCTCCTTCTGGCGCGGAACTGTGCGCGTCATGTGACTGGCTGTCGCCGGTTCGGCCTCCGACGGTACCGACGTCCACCCGGCTGCCCGGCCCTGCGGGCGGGCGGTCACCGCGCCCGGGTCGGCGTCGGCCCGCTCAGTGTGACGGATGGGCCGGCGATCCGGTGCCGCTTTCCGGTAACCCAGGGACCGCGCTGGTACCGCCGGTGGCCGGCCGCCCCGCGAAGAGCAGGGTGACGGAACCCGCCAGCAGCAGCACCGCGCCGGCCACCACGGTGCCCGGGCCTGTGGCGTCCAAGGACACGCCGACCACCGACCGCCCGGACGCCAGCACCAGGGCCGCCACGGCGGCGCCGCCCGCGACGATCGCCACCGCGATCCCCACCACGGCCGCGGTGCGCCGCAGCCGCAGCACGGCCAGCACCAGGGGGAGGATGCATAGCGGTCCGAGCAGCGGCAGCCACCGCGTGACCGCGCCGCCGGACCCCAACAGGCCGAGCCGCTGCGCGGTGCCGGCCACCGTGTACAGGTTGCGCGTCACCGCACCGGACGCCACCCAGGGCAGGAAGGTGCCGGCGATCAGCACCGCCGCACCTGCCACGCCCGCCACCACGGCGACCCACAGCCCTACCGGCGACGCCGGCTCTCGGCGGGCCGCCGGTGTCGGTGCTGGCCGGGGCGCCGGTCCCGGCGAGGTCCTTGGTGCCGTTGGTGCCGTTGGTGCCGCCCCGGGCGTGGGTGACGTCGGTGCGGCCGGTGCCCCGGGCGCCGGCGCGGCGGGGGTCCACGCGGCCCAGTGGTCACGGTCGGTCACCGCACCAGTGTCCCCGCCCGATGACGGTGCCGTCGGGTGTTCCAGCGCATTTTCCCCGGATTTCGTGATGGAATGTCCGAATTGGTACCGATGAGTTTCCTGTTGCCTCTGGCGCAGACGGTGACGAAGTGGCAAGGTGCTCCTTGGCGTGTCGCCTTGACAGTGATCACGAAGGGCCGCACGCCAGGGCATCGGGTGTTGCCGGGGGGTGGGGAGGAGTGTTCGTGACGGTGAACAGACTTGCCCGGCGGGGCCGCCGGGCGGTGACCCTCGGGGTGTCGCTGCTGCTGGCCGGAGCCGTGTCGATCTCCACGGCGTTGCCGGCCGGGGCCCTGCCGCCGCCGCCACCCAATCCGTCGGACCAGCAGATCCAGGCGAGTCAGGATCAGGCCAAGAAGAGCTCGGCGGAGGTCGGCCGGCTGTCCGGCGTGGTCTCCAAGACCCAGACGAAGATCCAGCAGCTGCAAGACGCCATGGAGCTCAAGGCCGAGCTGGCGATGAAGGCGCGGGTGGACCTGGACGTCGCCGAGGCCGATGCCGCGGACGCGGAGCAGGCCGCCAAGGACGCCCAGCACGCGGCCACCCAGGCCGGCACCGCGATCGTCACCGCCAAGAAGTCCGCCGCGCAGTTCGCCGCCGCATCGTTCCGGCAGGGTTCGGTGTTGGGGTCGATGAGTGCGCTACTGGACTCCAGTTCCATGGACCAGCTGCTGGCCCGCCAGCAGATGATCGACCAGGTGTCCACCACGCAGCTCGGCGTCATCGCCACGCTGGAGTCCGCGCGCACGTCCAAGGCCAACATGGACTCCAAGGCGAAGGCGGCGCTGGACGCGGCACAGGCCGCGAAGGACCGGGCGGTGCAGGCCAAGAAGGCGGCGGACGCCGCGCAGGCGGAGGCGGAGAAGTCGTTCGCCCAGGGCCAGGAGCAGTTGGCGGCGCTGCAGAAGCAGCTCACCCAGCAGCAGGCCGACTACCAGGCGGCGCTGAACAAGGTCGCGGACCTCAAGGGGCAGCGCGCCCAGTACAACGCCTGGGTGCAGGCCCAGCAGGCCGAGCAGGAGCGCCTGGCGCGGCAGGCGGCGCTGCAGGCCGAACAGGCCCGGCAGGCCCGGATCGCCCAGCAGCAGGCCGAGCAGGCGCAGGCCGAGGCGGACGCCCTCAAGGCGCGGGCGGTCACCGCCGAGCAGAAGCGGCAGGCGAAGATCCTCGAGGAGAAGATCCGCAAGGAGCGGGAGCGGCAGGCGGCCATCAAGCGGGCCCAGGAGGCCGCTGCCCGTAAGGCCGCCGCGGAGGCCGCGGCGCGCAAGGCGGCAGCGGACCGGGCCAGGCAGCAGCAGAACAGCTCGTCCGGCTCCTCCTCGTCCTCGTCATCCAACTCGGGCTCCAGCTATCGGCCGCCGGCGTCGAACAGCAGCCGCGGCCAGCGGGTGGTGCAGGCGGCGCTCGCCTGGCTGGGCACGCCGTACGCGTGGGGCGGCGGCACACCGTCCGGCCCGTCACGGGGCATCCGGGACTACGGCACCGCCGACTACTACGGCGACTACAACAAGATCGGCTTCGATTGTTCCGGCCTGGCGCTGTACGCCTGGGCGCAGGTCGGCGTGTACCTGCCGCACTACTCGGCCTATCAGTACTTCTCCGGCCAGCACGTCTCGACGTCCAACCTGCAGCCGGGCGATCTGGTGTTCTACGCCTACAACACCTCGGACCCGAGCACCATCCACCACGTGGCCATCTATATGGGCAACAATCAGATTGTGCAGGCCCCGCAGTCCGGCTCGTACGTGATGATCTCGCCGATGCGCTGGTCCGGGTACATCGGGGCCACCCGGCCCGGCACCTGAGCCGGACGCGGGTACGTGCGGCCCGCGGCGTTCCCCGACGCGCTGATCGTGCTGGCCGGCGGCGCGGGCCGGCGGCTCGGGGGCGTCGACAAGGCGGAGGTGCGGATCGGTGGTCGCTCGTTGCTGGAGCGGGCACTGGCGGCCGGCGCCGGTCGCCCGACCGTCGTGGTGGGCCCGCCCCGGGACCTGCCGCCCGGCGTCCTGTCGGCCCAGGAGGATCCGCCCGGTGGCGGTCCGGCCGCCGGGGTGGTGGCCGGGTTCGCCGCGCTGCGGGAGCTGCTGTCCCGGGCGGACGGTGACGAGGGGGTGCCGGCGCTGGTCGGCATCCTGGCGGTGGATCAACCGGGCGTCGGCGCGGACACCCTGCGCCGGCTGGCCGAGGCGGTGCGCGCCGGCCACTCCGCGGCGCCGCACCGTCCGGGCGGAGCCGTGCTGGTGCACCGGGGCCGCCGGCAGTACGCCGCCGGGGTGTTCCCGGTCGGCGCGTTGGACTGGGCGGTCCGGCAACGGCGGAGTTGGCACGGGGTCGCGCTGCGGTCGCTGGTCGGCGGCATCGTCGCGGCCGAGGTACCCGCCATCGGTGACGAAGCCCTGGACGTGGACACCGACGAGGATCTGGCCCGCTGGCGGTCCGGCTGCGATGCCGCGGACGACGGTACGGGAGCGGCAGGGCTGCCACCGGCCCGGTGAGCCGTTTCCGGTCCGGCTCACAGGCGGGCATGGTGGGATGGAAGGGCGCGCCACGAACCGGCCCCGGCCGGTGCCGCGGCGGTCAACAGTTCCGCGACCAAGGAGGTGCCGGTGACGGCTGACCCGTCCGGTGGCCCGCTCACCCCGTCCCAGCCCCGGCCGTCGCAGGGCGGCGGAGGACCCGCCGGCGCCGGTGCGCAGGCCGGCGCCAGTGCCGGCGGCGCATTCGGTGCCGGGTCGCCCGTTGGTGTCGGGTCGACCCTCGGTGTCGGGTCACCCCTCGGTGCCGGTGCGCCCGGGGGGCCGCCGCCGGCCGGGACCCCGGCGGGTCCGGGGGCCGACGCCGGATCGCTGGAGCGGGCCATCTTCGAGGTCAAGCGCGTCATCGTGGGTCAGGACCGGCTGGTGGAGCGCATGCTGGTCGGCCTGCTGGCCAAGGGCCACCTGCTCATCGAGGGTGTGCCGGGGGTGGCCAAGACGCTGGCCGTGGAGACGTTCGCCACGGTGGTCGGCGGGTCGTTCGCGCGGATCCAGTTCACTCCGGACCTGGTGCCGTCCGACCTGCTCGGGACCCGCATCTACCGGGCCGGGCGGGAGGAGTTCGACATCGAACTCGGCCCCGTGGTGGCCAACTTCGTGCTCGCCGACGAGATCAACCGGGCCCCGGCGAAGGTGCAGTCCGCGCTGTTGGAGGTGATGGCCGAGCGCCAGGTCTCCATCGGCGGCAAGACCTTCCCGATGCCCGACCCGTTCCTGGTGCTGGCCACCCAGAACCCCATCGAGAACGAGGGTGTCTACCCGTTGCCGGAGGCGCAGCGCGACCGCTTCCTGTTCAAGCTGATGGTCGGCTACCCCGAGCCCGAGGAGGAGCGGGAGATCGTCTACCGGATGGGTGTGGTGCCGCCGGTGCCGCGGCAGGTGATGCCGATCGGTGAGCTGGCCCGGCTGCAACAGGTCGCGTCGCGGGTGTTCGTGCACCACGCCCTGGTGGATTACGTGGTGCGCCTGGTGTACGCCACCCGCAACCCGGGCGAGCACGGGTTGGCGGACGTGGCCGGCTGGTTGTCCTACGGCGCATCCCCGCGGGCCAGCCTGGGCATCATCGCGGCCGCCCGCGCCCTGGCATTGGTCCGCGGCCGGGACTTCGTGGTGCCGCAGGACGTCATCGACGTCGCCCCCGACGTGCTCCGTCACCGTCTGGTGCTGTCCTACGACGCGCTGGCCGACGGCGTTCCGATCGACACCATCCTCGGGCGGCTGCTGCAGGTGATCCCGCTGCCGCACGTCAGCCCGTACCTGCAGGGGGCCTGAGGATGGCCGGTGCCGGCGCCGCGCCGCAGGCCCGGGAACGCTGGGCGCGCCGCACCCCGGTGCCGTCCACCGCGGACCCGGCCCGGTTGGACGCCGCCCTGGCCAACCTGGAGCTGACCGTGCGACGGCGGCTGGACGGGCTGCTGCAGGGCAACCACCTCGGCCTGGTGCCCGGCCCGGGCACGGAGCCGGGCGAGGCCCGGCCGTACGACCCGGGTGACGACGTCCGCCGGATGGACTGGGCGGTGACCGCGCGCACCACGGTGCCGCACATCCGGCAGACCGTCGCGGACCGGGAGCTGGAGACGTGGCTGGTGGTCGACCTGTCCGCGTCCCTGGACTTCGGCACCGCGGAGTGCGAGAAGCGCGACCTGGTGGTGGCCGCCGCCGCCGCGGTGGCGCACCTGACCCAGGGCGGCGGCAACCGCATCGGCGCCGTCATCGCCACCGGTGTTCCGCAACCCGGCCATGATGAATCGGCGCCGCCGTCCGGTGGTGGCGTCACCGACGAGCCGAGGGCTGACCCCGGGTCCGGGCGAGCGGTCGGGCAGGGACTCATCCGGGTGCCCGCGCGCGGCGGTCGGCCCGCCATCCAACACCTGCTGCGCACCATCGCCGGCACCCCGCGCAGCGAACCGGGCCGGCGCGGCGACCTGGCGCTGGCCCTGGAGCAGTTGCGGCGCCCACCGCGCCGGCGCGGGCTGGCCGTGGTGATCTCCGACTTCGTCGGCCCGCTGAACTGGGAGCGGTCGCTGCGGGCGCTGTCCGCCCGGCACGACCTGCTGGCCGTGGAGATCACCGACCCGCGCGACCTGTCGCTGCCGGCGGTGGGCCTGGTGACGCTGACCGACCCGGAGAGCGGGCGCACCAAGCAGGTGGACACCACCGCCGAACTGCGTGCGGATTTCGCCCGGGCCGCCGCGGAGCACCGGGAGGAGGTGGCCGCGGCCCTGCGCCGGGCGGGGGCCGCCCGGTTGGCGCTGTCCACCGACCGGGACTGGGTCGCGGACATGCTCCGCTTCGTGATGGGCCGCAAGCGCGGGTGGAGCGGTGCCGCACCGCCGGGCGGGCCGGCCGGGTACGCCCGGGAGTCGGTGTGAGCTTCGCCCACCCCGCCTGGTTCGCCGCCGGTCTGCTGGTGCTCGCCCTGGCCGCCGGCTACCTGCTGGTGCAGCGCCGGACCCGCCGGCACACCCTGCGCTTCGCGAACCTGGAGTTGCTGGAGCGGGTGGCGCCGCGCCGGCCCGGCGCGTGGCGGCACGCTGGCTTCGCGCTGCTCCTGGTGGGGTTGATCCTGCTGGTGGTGGCCATGGCCGGGCCGACCGCGGACACCAAGGTGCCGCGCAACCGGGCCACCGTGATGCTGGCCATCGACGTGTCGCTGTCCATGGAGGCCAAGGACGTGCCGCCGGATCGGCTCGCGGCGGCCAAGGAGGCGGCCACCGAGTTCGTCAACGACCTGACGCCGGGCGTGAACCTGGGCGTGATCTCCTTCGCCGGGATCGCCACCGTGCTGGTCTCGCCCACCACCGACCGGGCGCCGGCCCGGCAGGCGATCGCCAGCCTCAAGCTGGACGAGCGGACCGCCACCGGGGAGGCCATCATCTCCGCGCTGCAGACCATCGACATGTTCTCCCGCACCGTCGGCGGCTCCACGGACCCGGTCCCGGCCCGCATCGTGTTGATGACCGACGGCAAACGCACCGTCGGGCGCACCGAGCAGGACGCGGCGGAGCGGGCCAAGAAGGCGGGCGTGCCGGTGTCGGTGATCGCCTTCGGCACCGATCACGGCACCATCGACCTGAACGGCACCGTGCAGCCGGTGCCGCTGGATACCGCCGCCATGCAGCAGATCGCGGAGATCTCCGGCGGCGACTTCCACACCGCGCACACCGCGGACGAGCTGAAGAAGGTGTACTCGCAGTTGGGCGAGCAGATCGGCTACGAGATCAAGCAGCGGGACGTGTCCCGGCCCTGGCTGATCGCCGGCACCATCGTCACCATGATCGGGGCGGCGGTCGCGCTGGCCACCTCCGGCCGGATCCCGTGACGCCGCCGGCGCCGATGTTCGCGGGTCCAATACTGCGTTTTGCGGTCCCCGGAGGGCCGAAACGCAGTATCAAACCCGCGAACATGCCGGCCGAAGAGCGGCCCGATAGGGTCAGCGCGGCAAACCGAGGGTCACACAGGAGGCTGACGTGCCGGGCGAGCAGACGGCGGTGACGGGCAGGTCGGTGCTGGTGACCGGCGGCAACCGGGGCATCGGGCTGGCGATCGCCCGGGAACTGGCGGCGCAGGGCCACCGGGTGACCGTGACCTCGCGGTCCGGCGAGGCGCCGGACGGCCTGGCCGCCGTGCCGTGCGACGTCACCGATTCCGCGTCGGTGGACGCCGCGTTCGCCGCGGTCGAGCAGGCCCAGGGCCCGGTCGAGGTGCTGGTGTCCAACGCCGGTATCACCGACGACACCCTGCTGCTGCGAATGAGCCAGGACAGCTTCGACCGGGTCATCGACGCCAACCTGACCGGCGCCTACCGGGTGGCCAAGCGCGCCGCCACCGGCATGCTGCGCCGCCGTTGGGGCCGCATGGTGTTCATCTCCTCGGTGGTCGGGCTGTCCGGAGGGGCCGGCCAGGTGAACTACGCCGCCTCGAAGGCCGGGTTGGTGGGTCTGGCCCGGTCGGTCGCCCGGGAACTGGGGTCGCGCAACATCACCGCGAACGTGGTGGCGCCCGGGTTCGTGGACACCGACATGACCAAGGCACTGCCGGAGGCCCGGCGCGCAGAGATCGTCCGGCAGGTCCCGCTGGGCCGGTACGCCGAGCCGTCCGAGGTGGCCGCGGCGGTCGCCTTCCTGGTCTCGGACGCGGCCGGCTACGTCACCGGCGCCGTGCTGCCGGTGGACGGCGGGCTCGGGATGGGGCACTGAGCCGGCACCGGCCCTGGCGGGTTCCTGCAACCGGATGGTGCGGAACCGCCAGCGTTCCGCAATGTTCTCGTAGCGGTGTCGCTAACGGTGCGGTGCGCGGGCCGCTGCTTGACTTGACCTCGATTGATCCAGTCTCTGCGAGAGGACGGCCATGACCGACGACAACACCGGCGACGCACCCGCATCGGGCGGGCTCGGGTCCGGGCTGCTGGCCGGCAAGAACCTGCTGGTGACCGGCGTGATCACGGAAGCGTCGATGGCATTCCACACCGCCCGGCTGGCCCAGCAGCAGGGCGGCACCGTGGTCCTGACCGGCTACGGCCGGATGTCCCTGGTGGAGCGCATCGCCCAGCGGCTGCCGCGGCCGGCGCCGGTGGTCGAACTCGACGTCACCAACACCGAGCACCTGGCGTCGCTGGCCGACCGGGTGCGACCGCACACCGACCGCATCGATGGTGTGCTGCACGCCATCGGGTTCGCCCCGGCGAGCGCGCTGGGCGGTGCCTTCCTGCAGACACCGTGGGAGGACGTCGCGACCGCGCTGCACGCCTCGGCCTACTCGCTCAAGTCGCTGGCGGTGGCCTGCCTGCCGCTGATGACGGCTGGCGGCAGCATCGTCGGATTGGACTTCGACGCCCGCCAGGCCTGGCCGGCCTACGACTGGATGGGGGTGGCCAAGGCCGCCTTCGAGTCGACCTCGCGGTATTTGGCGCGCGACCTCGGACCGCAGGGCATCCGGGTGAATCTGGTGTCGGCCGGCCCGATCCGGACCATCGCCGCCAAGTCCATCCCGGGGTTCGGCGCCCTGGAGGACGCCTGGAAGGACCGCGCCCCGCTGGGCTGGGACACCTCGGACCCCACCCCGGTGGCCCGCGCTTGCGTGGCGCTGCTGTCCGACCTGTTCCCGGCGACCACCGGCTCGATGGTGATGGTGGACGGCGGGTTCTCCGCGCTCGGCTTCTCCGCCAAGGAGATCGCCGCCGACTGATCGCCGGTGTGGTTGAGCGGTGCACCGGCCGGGTAGTCCTGCTGCGCAGGCCGGGCCCGGAAGTCCGGGGCCCGTTTTCGGAACCGCGGTGGCACCGTCGGGGGGCCACCGCGACCGACCAGGTCGGACCGTGGACGCGGCCGGCCGGAACGGAGATGTCATGGGCTTGGAAGACAAGATGGAGCACACCGGCGAGAAGATGAAGGGCCAGGCCAAAGAGGCCATGGGCAAGATGACCGACAACGAGGATCTGGAAGCCCGCGGCCGGGGTGACCAGGCGGCCGCCGACGTGAAGCAGGCGGCGGAGAAGGCCAAGGACGCGGCGAAGGACGCCTTCGACCGCGACTGACAAGCGAACACGGGACACCCCACCGGGGGTGTCAGGGGCGGCGCCCGGGCGGTTCACCCGCTCGGGCGCCGTTGCCGTTCCGGCAGCGAGGTGCCGGTTCTCGCGGCGGGCGGTGCGTGATCAGCCGGCGGCCGGGCAGGAGCCGGACGGCGGAGTCGAGCCGGCCGGCCGGATGGCACACGCGGCGGTGGTGATGGCTGCCTCATCCGGACCGCTTCCGGTCCGCACCAGCATCAGTACCGCGTAATCACCGGAGTCCATCGTCACCAGGCCCACCGTGTCGGTGTAGTCATGCCGGCTGTTGGTGTACTCGCTGTAGGTCTGCTGGAAGGTCACCAGCGCCCCGGTCGGGACGGTGCCGCGTTCGGCGACCTGGCCGGCGAAGTCGGGCGGGGCCAGGTAGGACCCGTGCGAGCCGTTGATGGGTGGCTGATCGGACTGCGGGCAATCCGCGCCGAGCAACTTCAGGCCGAGCCTGACCGATCGGACGGTGATGGTGGCGAACGTCTGCCCGCAGCCGTCCTCCCGGGCCGGCTCGAAGGGCAACACGTCGGCGTCGGCCGGCCCGGACCACACCAGGCCCTGACCCAGGTCGTGGTCGGTCAGCGCGGTGGGGGTGCCGGCCACCGTGCAGGATGCGAGCGTGGCCAGAGCGGTGAGCAGCGCGACGGCGGCGGAGCGGGCCAGGACGGAGGGGCGGGAGCGGCGGCGGGGTGTCGTCACCGGCACAGCGTGCCCTACCGGTGACGGTCCCGGGAGCCGATCGCGGAAAACGGCGCAGAACGCCCGGAAGCGCTCAGCAATTCGGACACGGTCGCGGCCACCGCGGTACGCCTGGCCTCGCGCACCGCGGACCCCAGCGGATGCAGCGCATCGTCCACCACGGCCATCTCCCGGCTGGTGACGGCGGCGGTGGTGTGCCCGGCGGCGACGGCGAGCAGCGCCGCCAGCGTGATCGACTTGGCCAGCAGCGAGGCAGCCGCCGGTGGCATGCCCGGCGGGGTGTCCACCGCCTCCGCCAGGATCGCGCGCCGTACCGCCTCCCGGGGGTTGCCCTGCGAGGAGGAGATGTCGGCGGTCGCCAGGGTCCGGGTGGCCTCCGTCACCGCCCCGTCCACCAGCTGCGTCACCTCGCCCAGGGCGAGCGTGGGGTGCGGGGGGCCGGACCGGAAGGCGCGCCAGTGGCCGTCGGTGGGCACCAGCGCCACCCCGGCGTCGGGCAGCACCACCGCCGCGCCGGCATCCAGGGCGGGGATGACGACGTCGCCGCCGGCCGGCATGCCGCGCAGGTCACCGGACACCGGCAGCAGCAGGGCGGGCCGGCCGCCCCGGCGCAGCAGAGCGAGCAGGTCGACGGTCCCGGCACTGGGCTCACCGGGGCCGGGCAGCCCGGAGGCCTCGGCGGCGCACGCGGAACCCGCCCGCACCCCGGCGCGGAAACCGGTGCCGTCCAGCGCCGCCAGCACGTGGTCCGCGCTGGATCCCACCTGCCAGGAGGCGGCCCAGAGCGCCAGTGTGGTGGCGGCGCGGACGCCGGACGGTGAACTGCTCATCAGTGGCCACGGTACGGCACCGTGCGAGCGGCCGACGGACGCTACCCGCCCGGCGGATGGCCGGCGAAACGCCGCCGGCCTGCCGGCGGACGGCCACCGACCGAGCCGACCGGGACCGATCGGGCGGCTCACCAAAAGCCGACTGCCGCCCGATCGGCCGAGCCGCACCGATCAGCCGATGGCGACCGCGAACACATGCATGTCCGGGTTGCCGGGCAGCGTCACCCTCACCACCGTCTTCGACGGATCCAGTGGCACCGACCGGTAGTAGACCCGGTACTGGTAGTCGACGTTGGCCGGGCCGCTCGCGGTGTTGCGGTAGTCGCAGTCCGCCACCACATCGGGCCCGGCCGGGTTGCTGCCATCCCGGCCGGCCGAGTAGTTCGGCAGGTCGACGGTGTACGGCTGCACGGTGCCGTCGGTGTAGACCACGATGCCCGATCCGGTCTGGTTGTGCACCGCCGCACCCAGCAATCCCAGGGTCGCACCCTGGCCGGACAGCCGGACGGCCGCGGTACCGGCCACGTTGTCCGGCTCACCCGCCGGGACGTCCGGCCAGGTGAAGGTGAGCCCGTCGTGGACGATCTGCGCTCCGGGCGTCAGCCCGGCATCGGCCAGCGCCGTCGCCGAGAAGCTGTTGCTGCCGTCGAAGTTCCCGGGCGCCGGGTCGTCGTCGGCGGTGATCCCGACGTTGTTGAAGGCGTCGGCCAGCGTCGCGACCGATGGGTGCGACACGTCCAGTCCCTGGAACGTCGCCAGGCTCACCGCGTCCGGCACATGCACGTTGACCGCCGTCGCGAACAGGCCGACATCCTCGATCGGGGCGGCATTGCGCACCGTGCCGCTGCCCACCTCGGTCCAGCTGGACCCGTCGTAGCTGTAGTAGCCGGTGAAGGTCGATCCGGACCGGACCAGTTTCAGGTGCACCGGATACTTCGTGGTGCCCTTGTTGACGTTCTGGTTCAGCGTGCCGTTTCCGTCGCTGTCCCACAGGAACTGCACACCGTTGGCGGGGGTGACACCCAGCACGGCGTATCCGGGGGAGTGGGCGGTGCCGATGTCGGCGCGCATCATCAGGCCGGCCTTGGCCCACGGCCAGGTGTCGCCC
>DASSTH010000183.1:0-9598 GCA_035708025.1 Nakamurella sp.
GCGGCCAGCGCCAGCGGCGAGAGCGGCTGGTCCAGCGCGAAATCCATCTGCAAGTCGGCGGTCAACACGAAGCGGCGCCCGAGCTCGTCGAGCTCGTCGAGCCGCCGCACCACACCGGCCGCCAGCAAGGAGCGGCCGATCGCGATGGCCCGGCGGATCAACTGGATCTGCCGGCGGCGCGGCTCGTGCGAGGACTCGATCAGTTCCCGGAGCACCTGCACCGCGTCGGCGGGACGGGCCAGCGCGGCCAGCACCACGGCATGCGTGATGCGCAGGTGCGGCGTCAGCGGCTCCGGCTCGGCGGCGACCAGCCGGTCGAAGGTCTGCTCGGTCCAACCGATCTGCCCCTCGGGTGCCTTGCGGCGCACCACCTTCCGCTTGCGCGAGGGGTCGGCAGCCGCCTTCGCCTCGGCCTTGGCGTTCTCGATGGCGTGCTCGGGAGCCAGCACCACCACGTAGCCGTCCGTGTCGAACCCGGCCCGACCGGCCCGTCCGGCGATCTGGTGGAACTCGCGGGCGGACAGCAGGCGCGAGCGGTGCCCGTCGTATTTGGCCAGCGCGGTGATCAGCACGGTGCGGATCGGCACGTTGATCCCCACGCCCAGGGTGTCGGTGCCGCAGATCACCGCCAGCAGTCCGGCCTGCGCGAGCCGCTCGACAAGCCGCCGGTAGCGCGGCAGCATCCCGGCGTGGTGCACCCCGATGCCGGCCCGCACCAGCCGCGACAACGTGCGCCCGAAACCCTTGGCGAACCGGAAGTCCCCGATCAGTTCGGCGATCTCGTCCCGCTGCCGCCGGGACACCAGGCCCAGCCCGACCAGGCCCTGGGCGCGTTCCACCGCCGCCGCCTGGGTGAAGTGCACCAGGTAGGCGGGTGCACGACCGCCCTCCACCAGCTCGCGCACCGTGTCGGAGACGTCGGTCAGTACGTAGGAGAAGTGCAGCGGCACCGGCCGGATGACGCCGGTGATCACCTCGGTGTGCCGGCCGGTGCGCTCGGACAGGTCGGCGGCGATGTGGCTGACGTCGCCCAGCGTGCCGGACATCAGCAGGAACTGCGTACCGGGGAGTTCCAGCAACGGCACCTGCCAAGCCCAGCCGCGCTGCCGGTCGCCGTAGTAGTGGAACTCGTCCAGCACTGCCACGCCCACCGGGTCTTCCGGCGAATCCCGCCCGCCTCGGCGCAGCGCCACCCCGGCCAGGATCTCGGCGGTGCAACAGATGACGGGTGCGTCGGCGTTGACGGCCGAGTCGCCGGTGATCATCCCAACCCGGTCGGCGCCGAAGACGCCCGCCAGTTCGAAGAATTTTTCGCTGACCAGCGCCTTGACCGGCGCGGTGTACCAGACCCGGCGGCCGGTGGCCAGTCCGGAGAACAGCGCGGCGATGGCGACCAGCGTCTTGCCGGAACCGGTGGGGGTGGACAGCACGACGTTGTCCCCGGTCACCAGGTGCAGCAGCGCCTCGTCCTGATGCGGGTACAACGGTCGCCCACCGGCAGCCGCCCACTCCGCGACCGCGGAGTAGATGGCGTCCGCGTCCGGCTGCCCGGCCTGATCCGCCGACGGCTGGCCACCGGGCAACCGCAACGGATGCCCGGCGTCGGCCGGCGACGTCGTCAGGTCGGTCAGCTCCCGGGACCGGTGGGCGGCCGGCGGAGCGTGGTTCCGCTCAGGTATTGGCCTTGTAGCACAGCACTCCGGTGTGGATGGTGAAGGTGACGGCGCCCTCCGCGTCGTCCGGGCAAGCGGAATCCAGACTCGTGGTGTGGTCGAACGCGACCACCTTGATCACGTCCTCGTCGCCGACCGTCGAACCGCAGGCGACCTTGGCGATGGAGGACTTCTCATCCTGCGGAACCCGCAGGCAATCCCCCGCCTCCACGTTGGGCTGCAGGCACAGCGTGGTGCTGACGTCGCCGTCCGAGGTCTTTTCGGTGTAGGTGGTCTCCTGCGAGTCGCACAGCACCACGGCGCCCCCGGTGGCGGTGACCTTGTAGGCGGCGTTCGGGTCTGTGCAGCTGACCTTGTCCAGATCGGCGTCGTCTGCGGACACGCTGTTCACCTTGACGCAGTCCCCGACCGCCGCCGTGGCGGGGTCCGACTTGCGGTTGACCAGGTACAGCACGACCGCCAGTGCGATCACGACCACCACGCCCACCGCCAGGATGACGCGCGGCAGCTTCGACTTCGGCTGGGTCGTCCCCGGTGGCACGGGCGCACCCGTCGGGGGCGGGTAGTTTCCCGGCCCATCCGGCGGTGGGTATCCGCCGGCCGCCGGGGGCGGAAAGCTTCCGGGCGCGGCAGGAGGATAGGTACCAGCGGCAGGAGAATAGGTACCAGCGGCAGCTGGATAGCCACCCGCGGCAGGCGGCGGATAGGCATCGGCAGAGGGCGGCGGATAACTGCCCGGCGCGGCCGGCGGATAACCTCCGGTGGGAGCGGGATAACCGCCGGATGCAGGGGGATACCCACCGGCGGGCTGTCCGGGCGGCGGATACGCGCCCGACGGCGGCTGGTAGGCGGCCGGATCCGGAGCCTGGTAGCCGCCCGGCTCCGGCTGCCGGTACGGGTCCGGATTCTGCGGCGTGGTCACGGGTTCCTCCCCCGACGTCGTCTCATGGCAGGACGGGGGAACTGTACAGTCCGCAAACGCCCAGCACGGCCGATTCGCCTGAACCGCGCCGCAGCTGCGGCACCGGGCGCTGGAATCCCGGCTGTCGGTCCTCGGTTGGACAATGGGTGGGTCGGGGGCGGCCCAAGCCTCGGCCGGAAGGAAGACATGACAGACGGACCGCTGATCGTCCAGTCGGACAAGACGTTGCTGCTGGAGGTCGCGCATCCGGATGCGCCCGCGGCCCGCGCCGGGATTGCACCGTTCGCCGAGTTGGAGCGCTCGCCCGAGCACGTGCACACCTACCGGATCACTCCGCTGGCGCTGTGGAACGCCCGAGCCGCCGGTCACGACGCCGAGCAGGTGGTGGACGCGCTGGTGCGCTGGTCGCGGTTCCCGGTGCCGCAGGCGCTGCTGGTCGACGTGGTGGACACCATCTCCCGGTACGGCCGGCTGGTGCTGCAGTCGCACCCGGCGCACGGGCTGATCATGGTCAGCCGGGACCGTGCGGTGCTCGCCGAGGTGCTGCGCAACAAGAAGATCACGCCGATGCTCGGCCAGCGCATCGACGACGACACCGTCGCGGTCCACCCGTCCGAGCGCGGCCGGCTCAAGCAGGCGCTGCTGAAGGTGGGGTGGCCGGCCGAGGACGAGGCCGGCTACGTGGACGGGCAGGCGCACGCCATCGAGCTGGCCGAGAACGGCTGGCACCTGCGCGACTACCAGGTGTCGGCCGCCGAGGGCTTCTGGGCGGGCGGCTCCGGCGTTGTGGTGCTGCCGTGCGGGGCCGGCAAGACGCTGGTCGGGGTCGCCGCGATGGCCAAGGCCCAGGCCACCACGCTGATCCTGGTGACCAACACGGTCGCCGGGCACCAGTGGCGTCGCGAGCTGCTGGCCCGCACCACGCTCACCGAGGAGGAGATCGGCGAATACTCCGGGGATCGCAAGGAGATCCGCCCGATCACCATCGCCACCTACCAGGTGCTGATCCGCAAGACGGGCGGCGAGTACCGGCACCTGTCGCTGCTGGACTCGCACGACTGGGGCCTGATCATCTACGACGAGGTGCACCTGCTGCCCGCCCCGGTGTTCCGGATGACCGCGGACCTGCAGTCCCGGCGCCGGCTCGGCCTGACCGCGACGCTGATCCGGGAGGACGGCCGGGAGACCGACGTGTTCTCGCTGATCGGGCCCAAGCGGTACGACGCGCCGTGGAAGGACATCGAGTCCCAGGGCTGGATCGCACCGGCGGACTGTACCGAGGTGCGGGTGACGATGACGGAGGCCGAACGGATGGCCTACGCGCTGGCCGAGCCGGAGGACCGCTATCGGATCGCCTCCACCGCGCGCACCAAGATGCCGGTGGTGCGGGCGCTCCTGGACCGGCACGCCGGCGAGCCGACCCTGGTCATCGGCGCGTACCTGGACCAGCTGGACGAGATCGGGGCCGAACTGGGCGCTCCGGTGGTGCAGGGTTCCACCACCAACCGCGAGCGCGAGCGGCTGTTCGACGCGTTCCGGGCCGGTGAGATTCCGGTGTTGGTGGTCTCCAAGATCGCCAACTTCGCGATCGACCTGCCCGAGGCGGCGGTGGCGGTGCAGATGTCCGGGACGTTCGGTTCGCGTCAGGAGGAGGCCCAGCGTTTGGGCAGGATCACCCGCCCCAAGCACGACGGCCGTCAGGCGCATTTCTACGCGATCGTGTCCCGGGACACCATCGACACCGAGTATGCGGCGCATCGCCAGCGTTTCCTGGCGGAGCAGGGCTATGCCTACCGCATCGTGGACGCCGACGACCTGCTGGGGCCGGCGCTGCCCGACATCCCGGCCTGAGCGGGGGACCCCGGCGGAGCGACCACGCCCCACCGGGCGAGTGACCGCCGTACGACCCGCGCAGCGACGGACTCGGGGCGGGCGGCCGTACCCAGGTCGGACCCACGGCGCGGCCGCGCGCGGCGTCACAGGGTCGCCGGTCGTTAGCGTGGTGTGGTGATCACCCGAGGTGCGGCGCGTGGTGTGCGCACGCGCGTCGCCGTGCTCGCCGTACTGGTGCTGGCGGCCGCCGCATCGGCCTGCACCGGGAACTCCGTCACCGGGCCCGGCGGCTCGGTGACCGCCTCATCCGGCGCCGTCACCTCCGCCGGCACCGGGACCACAGCCACCCAGGCGGGGTCCGGCACCGCCGGGATCTCCGTCACCGGCACCGACCTCGTCACCGGGACGGGCACCGTCTCCGGGACGGGCACCGCCACCGGTATCAGCGTCCCGACCGCCCCCACCTCGCCCTCCGGCACCGCACCGGCGCTGTCCACCACCCCGGTGCCCGTCACTCCCGACGGTTTGGCGACCGGTCCGGGCGTCACCACCAGCACCATCACGCTCGGCCTGCTGGTGGACCCGGGGCTGGATCGTGGATTCACCTCCGGGGTCGCCCTGTGGCAGCACACGCTCAACACCAACGGTGGGGTGTGCGGGCGAATGGTGGAGTTCACCGTTGCCGGCCAGCGGGACATCCCCTCGGACCTGGCCTCCGCGTATCTGACGATGGGGCGCCGGGTGCTCGGACTGATCACCCTAGCGGCGGATCGGGACCGGTCGGTGCTGGCGGAGCTGGCCGGTGGTGACGGGGTGCCCGCGCTCACCCCGTCCGGCACCTCCGAGCAACTGCGGCGCCGCGGGCCGGTGGTGATCGGTCCGACGGTGGACATCCTGGCCATCAACGCGCTGGACTACCTGGTGGGTAAGGATCTGGCCCCGGAGGACAGGGTCGGCGTGCTGACCAACGGATCGGCCACCGCGCAGGATGAGCTCTCCGGATTGGCCTGGCAGGCTGCCCAGACCGGCATCCAGCTCGAGGTGCACTCCACCGACGAGGACGTCAGTTGGGACGGGGTGGCCGCGGTGGTGTCGCTGGCCGGCCCGGCGGAGACGGAGCGGCTGCTGACCGTCCCCGCCGGCCTGACCGTGATCACCACGGTGGACGGCTTCGACCCGGCGCTGGTGTCGGACGCGGATTCCTCACGGCTGCTGGTGGTGATGCCCACGCCCGCGTTCGACTCCGACCACCCGGCGGTGACGGCGGTGGCCACGGCGTTCCAGCGCGAGGGCGGCACCGATCCGGGTCCGCGCGTGCTGGCCGGCTACGCCACCGCAGCGACCTGGGGACGGGTACTCGCCGAGGCGTGCGCCGACCTGGCCCTGACCCGCACCGGCGTGAACGCCGCACTGGCCGCGATCGGCCCAGCCCCGGTGGACGGTCTGCTCGGCCCCGCCGACCCCGGCCTGGTCGTCACCCAACACCTGCCGGCCACCCGGCTGTCCGCGATCGCGGTCGCCGATCCCACCGCGCCGACCGGCCTGCGCGGGCTGACCTGGCTGCAGGCCGCCGGCGACATCGGCGACTACACACCGGGCGGGTGAGCCACCGCCACCGGTCGGTCGTCCGTCGTAGGGTCTGCGCATGCCCATCGCGACCTACAAGGATCTGTGCATCGACGCCGTGGACCCCGCCGCACAGGGCGCGTTCTGGGGCCCGCTGCTGGGCTGGCGGGCTGAAACGATGGACAACGGCGACTGCTGCCTGCGGGAGGCCGGCGACCAGAGCCGGGTGCAGGTCTGGATCAACGGCGTCCCCGAGCCGTTGGCCGGGAAGAACCGGCTGCATCTGGACATCAACGCCCACTCCGTGCAGGCGGTGGTGGATGCCGGAGGCACGGTGATCGACGACCAGTCGTTCTCCTGGACCGTGATGCGCGACCCGGACGGCCAGTTGTTCTGCGTCTTCGTGCGGGACCGGTCCACCCCCGTGGGCCCGTACGAGCTGGCCTGGGATGTGACCGGCGGCGTGCAGGACTGCCGGTCGTTGGCGACCTGGTGGGCCGAGCTCCTCGGTGGCGAGCTGACCCACGAGGACGACTACTCCTGGATCGGGCGGGTGCCCCGTTCTCCGTTCCAGGCGATGACCTTCGCGCCGGTCCCGGAACCGAAGACCGTCAAGAACCGCATCCACATCGACGTGCTGGTGGACGATCTCGACGCGCTGATGGCCGCCGGCGCCACCCGACTGCGAATCAAGGGTGACGGGGGCATCGGCTGGCATGTGATGGCCGATCCCGCGGGCAACGAGTTCTGCGCCTTCACCCGGGATTGATCGGGCCACCGGGCTCCCACGCCCACCGGGCTCTCGCGTTGGGTCGCGCTGGGGGCGATCTGCTAACCGCCGCGGGCCGGCATCCGGACCGGGAATCCAGTCGCGGTAGCCCCCAGTTCAGGCTTTCCCCGGCGCTGGCCTCACTCGCGTCGGCCCGGGCTTGTACGCTCAGCCCTCCTGGAATCCGGAGTCGAGGCAGAGAATGTTGCCCTCGCTGTCCTTGAACCAGGCCGCCTTGCCCATCCCACCCATGTCGGCGATGCCGTCATCCCACTCCACGCCCGGCATGTCGTAGGTCTCGAGTGTGACGCCCTTGGCCTGCAGGGCGCGTGCCTCGGTCACGACGTCGTCGACGTGGAACTGGGCGATGGTGTGACCGGCCTGGCCGGCGTACTCGGTCTGGTAGACGCTGAACATCGTGCCGCCTTCGGTGCGGTAGACGAGCATTCCGGCGTCACCGATCTCGGTCGCCGGCTTCAGGCCGAGGGTGTCGGCGTAGAACGCTCGGGCTCGCGCGAGATCAGCGGCCGGGATGTTGGCGGTGACGGATGCATTCGTGAGCATGGGATCCTCCTGAGGGCTGACAACGTGATGGTGCGTGGGCGCCCGGCGGCGGCCCCGGGATGCGCGGAACGGTCGGCCGGTGTCTGGCTGCGCCGCGCCGGCGTCGACCCTCTGCCGTGATGCCACCTGCTTGGGGGTGAGCATTGGGCCAATGCGCCTTGGCGCAGCCGGAGCGGGCGCGACCGTTCTACCCGGTGGTCGGCGGGCTGGTCGGGTTGCAGGTCACCCCCTGATCGTGAGTCGGATGAGCTGCTTGTATTCAACTGACCACGCGCCACCGCCAGTGGAAAGCAGCAAGGCACGCTGACGTCTTCGCCGGACGCGAATAGCACATCGGTAGCTGCCGAGGCAGGACGCGGGGTCCGCGCAAGGTTCGGCGGCCGGCCGGGTTCCCAGGACGCGCGGCCCGTCACCGCCGGAGCGCATATCCCGTCATGGCCGGTGGCACGGCGATCGTTGACACGGAAATGGACAATCCCCGGGCTGCTCCATCGGATCTGACGCTCGCGGCGCAAGATGCGGTGGGCCGACTGGACAAGTGTCGGCAGCCCGGGGATCGGGTGACTGTCCGGTTTTCGCCAGGCCGCCGCGTCACCGCGGATGGTCCGGCATGGTGCCGTGGCGTCCTAGCGGACAGCCACCTCACGAGTCCTAGAGCTATGCAACTTCGGACCACCTCCTTTCCCGTGTACCGCCGAGGCTAGCGACGGGCGAGCCGCCGTGCAACGGATAACCGCGCGCACCGTGTGCGGAGCGTGACGCTCCTGGGTCGCGGAACGCCGCGAGGGCGGCCCGGAGCCAGCGCTCCGGAACCGCCCTCGCGATCCGTACTTCGGGTGGACCCCGAGCCGGCCGTGCGGGACCGGCGGAAACCGGCCCGCGCGGACTACCGGATCAGAAGTCCATGTCCCCGCCGCCCGGCATGGCCGGGGCCTTCTCCTTCTCCGGCTTGTCCGCGACCACGGCCTCCGTGGTCAGGAACAGCCCGGCGATGGACGCGGCGTTCTGCAGCGCGGACCGGGTGACCTTGGCCGGGTCGATGATGCCGGCCTTGATCAGGTCCTTGTACTCACCGGTGGCGGCGTCCAGACCCTCGCCCGCGGGCAGGCCCTTGACCTTCTCCGCCACGACGCCGCCCTCGAGACCGGCGTTCACCGCGATCTGCTTCAGCGGAGCCTCGACGGCGATCTTGACGATGTTCGCCCCGGTGGCCTCGTCACCGGTCAGGGACAGCCCGGCCAGCGCCTTGTTGGCGGCCTGCAGCAGGCCGACGCCACCACCGGCGACGATGCCCTCCTCGACCGCGGCCTTGGCGTTGCGCACCGCGTCCTCGATGCGGTGCTTGCGCTCCTTGAGCTCCACCTCGGTGGCGGCACCCGCCTTGATCACCGCGACGCCGCCGGCCAGCTTGGCCAGCCGCTCCTGCAGCTTCTCGCGGTCGTAGTCGGAGTCCGACTTCTCGATCTCGGCGCGGATCTGGGCGACCCGTCCGGCGATCGAGTCGGCGTCGCCGGAGCCGTCCACGATGGTGGTCTCGTCCTTGGTGACGACGACCTTGCGGGCGGTGCCCAGCAGGTCCAGCGTGGCGTTCTCCAGCTTCAGGCCGACGTCCTCGGTGATGACCTGGCCACCGGTCAGGATCGCGATGTCCTGCAGCATGGCCTTGCGGCGGTCACCGAAGCCGGGGGCCTTGACCGCGACCGACTTGAAGGTGCCCTTGATCTTGTTGACCACCAGGGTGGCCAGCGCCTCGCCCTCGACGTCCTCGGCGATGATCAGCAGCGGCTTGCCGGCCTGCATGATCTTCTCCAGGATCGGCAGCAGGTCCTTGACCGCGGAGATCTTGCTGCCGTACAGCAGGATGTACGGGTCGTCCAGCACCGCCTCCTGGCGCTCCAGGTCGGTGGCGAAGTACAGCGACGTGTAACCCTTGTCGAAGCGCATGCCCTCGGTGAGCTCCAGCTCCAGCCCGAAGGTGTTGGACTCCTCGACGGTGATGACGCCTTCCTTGCCGACCTTGTCCATCGCCTCGGCGATCATCTCGCCGATCGTGGCGTCGGCGGCCGAGATGGACGCGGTGGCAGCGATCTGCTCCTTGGTCTCGACCTCCTTGGCGTCGTCCAGCAGCTGCTTGGCGATCGCCTCGACGGCCTTCTCGATGCCCTTCTTCAGGGCCATCGGGTTGGCGCCGGCCGCCACGTTGCGCAGGCCCTCCCGGACCAGCGACTGGGCCAGCACGGTGGCCGTGGTGGTGCCGTCGCCGGCGACGTC
>DASSTH010000184.1:0-6167 GCA_035708025.1 Nakamurella sp.
CTTCGGCCGGGACCTGCGCGGCGCCATCTTCCACCGTGTCGGGACCTTCTCCGACCGGGAGGTGCAGCACTTCGGTGCGCCCTCGCTGATCACCCGCAATACGAACGACGTCACCCAGGTGCAGACCCTGGTGGTGATGACGTGCACGCTGATGGTCACCGCCCCGATCATGTGCATCGGCGGCATCATCATGGCGCTCAAGCAGGACGTCGGGCTGTCCTGGCTGCTGGTGGTGGCCGTGCCGGTGCTGGTGCTGGCGGTCGGCCTGATCGTCATCCGGATGGTGCCCCAGTTCCGGCTGATGCAGAAGAAGCTCGACGCGATCAACCGGGTGCTGCGCGAGCAGATCACCGGCGTGCGGGTGGTCCGGGCATTCGTCCGCGAACCGTTCGAGACCGAGCGGTTCGGCCGGGCGAACAGCGAGCTGACCGGCACCGCGCTGCGGGTGGGCAAGCTGATGGCGCTGATGTTCCCCACCGTGATGCTGGTGATGAACGCCTCCAGCGTGGCGGTGCTGTGGTTCGGCGGCCACCGGATCGCCGCCGGGGACATCGAGGTCGGCACGCTGACGGCCTTCCTGAGCTACCTGATCCAGATCCTGATGTCGGTGATGATGGCGACCTTCATGCTGGTCATGGTGCCGCGCGCCTCGGTGTGCGCCGACCGCATCGGCGAGGTGCTGGACACCTCCACCTCGGTGGTGCCGCCCACCCGCGCGGTGATGCCCGCGCAGACCACCGGCCAGGTGGAACTGCGGGACGTCACCTTCGCCTACCCCGGCGCCGACGACCCGGTGCTGCGGCACGTCGACATGGTCGCCAGGCCCGGCCGCACCACCGCCATCATCGGCTCCACCGGATCCGGCAAGTCGACGCTGGTGTCGCTGATCCCCCGGCTGTTCGACGCCACCGGCGGGTCGGTGCTGGTGGACGGCGTGGACGTCAAGGACATGGACCCGGCCGTGCTGTGGTCCCGGATGGCCCTGGTGCCGCAGCGCTCCTACCTGTTCTCCGGCACCGTGGCCTCCAACCTGCGCTACGGCAAGGACGATGCCACCGACGAGGAACTGTGGCACGCCCTCGAGGTCGCCCAGGCCAAGGACTTCGTCAGCGCCATGCCCGGCGGGCTGAACGCGCCGATCGCCCAGGGCGGCACCAACGTGTCCGGTGGCCAACGGCAACGCCTGGCGATCGCCCGGGCGCTGGTCCGCCGGCCGGAGATCTACCTGTTCGACGAATCGTTCTCGGCGCTGGACGTGGCCACCGACGCCCGGCTGCGAGCCGCCCTCAAGCCGTACACCCGGCAGGCCAGCGTGATCATCGTCGCGCAGCGCGTCTCCACCATCTCCGACGCGGACCAGATCGTGGTGCTGGAGAACGGCGAGGTGGTCGGCACCGGAACGCATGACGAGCTGCTGGCCGGCTGCCAGACCTACATCGAGATCGTGGAATCCCAGCTGACGGCGGAGGCGGCGGCATGAGCGGCGAGAACCAGGCACGGTCCAACGGCGGCGAGCGCCGTTCGGCCGACAACGAGCAGCCCGCCCGCTACGACGCCATGATCGGCGGCGGTGACGGGCACCCGGCCACCACCCCCGACGCGGAGGTGGGTCCCGCGCCGGCCGGCATTCCGGCCGCCGCCGAGCCACCCGCGCCGCCCCAGGAATCGGATGCCGAGACGCTGAAGAAGCAGAGCCGGTCCGGCGGGCGTGGGCACGGCCCGTGGGGCGGTGCGGCGCCCACCGAGAAGGCGATGAACTTCGGCCCGTCGGCGCGCCGGCTGATCGGCCGGTTGGCGCCGCAACGCGGCAAGGTGATCTCGGTGATCACACTGGCCATCGCCAGCATCGCCCTGTCGGTGGTGGGCCCGAAGATCCTGGGCCACGCCACCAACATCATCTTCGACGGCTTCATGGGCATGAAGCTGGGCAGCGACCCGCGCATCCCACCAGGAGCCACCAAGGAACAGGTCATCGCGGGGCTGCGGGCGGCCGGCGACAACAAGATGGCCGACCTGCTGTCCGGGATGGACGTCACGCCCGGTGTCGGCATCGACTTCCGCGCGCTGGCAACGGTGCTGCTGTGGGTGCTGGTGCTCTACGTCGGCGCGTCGGTGTTGATGTGGGCGCAGGCCTACATCCTGAACCTCATCGTGCAGAAGGCGATCCTGCAGCTGCGTGCGGACGTGGAGGGCAAGCTCAACCGACTGCCGCTGTCCTACTTCGACAAGCAGCCCCGCGGCGAGGTGCTCAGCCGGGTCACCAACGACATCGACAACATCTCGCAGTCGTTGCAGCAGACCATGTCCCAACTGCTGAACTCGCTGCTGACGGTGATCGGCGTGCTGGTGATGATGTTCATCATCTCGCCGATCCTCGCGGTGATCGCGCTGGTCGCGGTGCCGCTGTCGGTGGTGGTCACCAGCCAGATCGCCAAGCGCAGCCAGAAGAAGTTCATTGCTCAGTGGCGGCACACCGGCGAACTGAACGCGCAGATCGAGGAGGCCTTCACCGGCCATTCCCTGGTGAACGTGTTCAACCGGCGGCCGCAGATCGAGAAGCAGTTCGCGGACAAGAACTCCGAGCTGTACGAGGTGTCCTTCCGGGCCCAGTTCATCTCCGGGATCATCATGCCGGCGATGATGTTCATCGGGAACCTGACCTACGTGCTGGTGGCCGTGGTGGGCGGGCTGCGGGTGGCGTCCGGCAGCATGACGCTGGGCGACGTGCAGGCCTTCATCCAGTACTCCCGGCAGTTCACCCAGCCGCTCAGCCAGCTGGCCTCGATGGCCAACGTGCTGCAGTCCGGGGTGGCGTCCGCCGAACGGGTCTTCGAGCTGCTGGACGAGCAGGAGCAGACGCCCGACCCGGCGGACGCGGTGCCGGTGACGGCGACCCGCGGCCGGGTCGAGTTCGAGAACGTCTCGTTCTCCTACGACCCCGACAAGCCGCTGATCACCGACCTGTCCCTGGTGGCCGAGCCGGGTCACATGATCGCGATCGTGGGCCCGACCGGGGCCGGCAAGACGACGCTGGTGAACCTGATCATGCGGTTCTACGAGCTGGACGCCGGGCGCATCACGCTGGACGGCACCGACATCACCACCATGACCAGGGACGCACTGCGCTCGAAGATCGGCATGGTGCTGCAGGACGCCTGGCTGTTCGGCGGCACGATCCGGGACAACATCGCCTACGGCCGGCCCGGTGCCAGCGAGGAGGAGATCCTGGAGGCCGCCAGGGCCACCTACGTCGACCGCTTCGTCCGCTCACTGCCGGACGGCTACGACACCGTGATCGACGAGGAGGCCAGCAACGTCTCGGCCGGGCAGAAGCAGTTGCTGACCATC
The DNA here is from genome assembly GCA_035708025.1 of Nakamurella sp. Classification (GTDB taxonomy): domain Bacteria; phylum Actinomycetota; class Actinomycetes; order Mycobacteriales; family Nakamurellaceae; genus Nakamurella. Next base: position 3,349 of record DASSTH010000184.1, read on the forward strand.
GCCCGGGCGTTCCTGGCCGACCCGGCCCTGCTGATCCTGGACGAGGCCACCAGCTCGGTGGACACCCGCACCGAGGTCCTGGTGCAGCACGCCATGGCGGCGCTGCGCACCAACCGGACCAGTTTCGTGATCGCCCACCGGCTGTCCACCATTCGCGATGCCGACCTGATCCTGGTGATGGAGGACGGGCGGATCGTGGAGCAGGGCAACCACACCGAGCTGCTGGAACGGCGCGACGCCTACTTCGACCTGTACAACGCGCAGTTCGTGGCACCGATCGCCGAGGACGAGCCGGCCGCACCGGTGCCGGCGATGGCGGGCGGGCGGGGCATGCCGGGCCGGCCGGCGCGCTAGCCGCCGGGCGACGCCGTGTAGTGTCGAGGTGTCGCGGCATCCGACCCGGAGGCCGCGACGGTCGTTTGCTGATGGCGCAGCGACGGATTTCCCGTCACCGCCTCCCGATTCCCCGCCGGTCCGGCCGCGCACCTCGCGCTGCCCGATGGCGGCCGGCCAGCACCGCGGCCGACCCCGTCATCGATCGTGAGGATCACCCGCAGCATGAGCACCCCCCGCACTGACCCGCGCCCGCAACCGGCCGGTCACCGGCCGCGCCGGCGCCGCCGCCCGGCCCGCACCGCCAGCGGCACCGCCACCGGCAGTGCCACCGGTGCCGGCACGCCGGCCGGCACCGGCAACCCGCGAGCCGGCACCCGCAGCCCCCGGCCGGGCGCGGGCAAGCGGGCCGGCATCAACCCGACGGCCGGCTCGGAGGTGCTGTTCGATACGGCATCCTCCGCGCCGGTTCCCGCCGCCGGCACCAGCTTCGCCGCGCTCGGGGTTCCCCGGCCGTTGCTGACGGTGCTCGGCGATCTGGGCGCCGAGCACCCGTTCCCCATCCAGGCGGCCACCCTGCCGGCCACCCTGGCCGGCCGGGACGTGCTGGGCCGGGGGCGCACCGGCTCCGGAAAGACCATCGCGTTCGCCATCCCGCTGGTGGCCCGGCTCTCCGGGCAGCGCGCCGGTCGTGGCCGCCCGCGTGGGCTGGTGCTGCTGCCCACCCGGGAACTGGCCCTGCAGGTGCACCGCACCGTCGAGCCGCTGGCCAGGGCGGCAGGCCTGCGCGCCGCCACCGTGTTCGGTGGGGTCGGGTACGGGCCGCAGACATCCGCGCTGCGCTCCGGCGTTGACATCCTGATCGCCTGCCCCGGCCGGCTGGAGGACCTGATCGCCCGCGGCGACTGCGATCTGGGCGACGTCGAGGTGACGGTGCTGGACGAAGCCGATCACATGGCGGACCTGGGATTCCTGCCCGCCGTGCGCCGGCTGCTGCGCGCCACCCGGGCCGGCGGCCAACGGATGCTGTTCTCCGCCACACTGGACGAGGCGATCTCCGTACTGGTCAAGGACTTCCTGGTCGATCCCGCGGTGCACGCGGTGGACGGCGAGAGCTCGCCGGTGGCCGCCATGACGCACCGCGTGCTGCTGGTGCAGCGGGCGGACCGGGGCGCCGTGATACGGCAACTCGCGGCCGGGACCGGACGCCGGCTGCTGTTCGCCCGCACCAAGCACGGCGCGCGCAAGTGGGCCCAGACGCTCAGCAAGAACGGCATCCCGGCGGTCGACCTGCACGGCAACCTGTCCCAGGGGGCCAGGGAGCGCAATCTGGCCGCCTTCTCCTCCGGCGCGGCGAAGGTGCTGGTGGCCACCGACATCGCCGCCCGCGGCATCCACGTGGACGACATCGAGTTGGTGGTGCACGTCGACCCGCCGGCCGAGCACAAGGCCTACCTGCACCGCTCCGGCCGCACCGCCCGGGCGGGTTCCGGCGGCACGGTGGTGACGATCATGCTGCCCGAGCAGCGCGACGACGTGCGGGCCCTGCTGCGCAAGGCCAGGATCGACCCGGCCATCACCGCCGTGAGCGCCGAAACGGACTGCCTGGCAACCGTGCTGGCCGGCTGACCAGCGACGACGGCCCGCATGGGGCCAGCCCGCTGCTCCACATTCACGTGGGATCACTCCCCCGCGAGGATCAACTTCGCGAATTCGCGTCCGATTTGTCGGAACCAGCGCGAACTTGATCCTCGCAGGCAGAAGTTGATCCTCGCGGGCAGTGGGGGGCCGGCTCGCGGGACATGGCGGCCGGCTCGGGAACCGGGACGCCTGGCGCCCGAGGTCAGCGGGCGACCGGTGCATCCCCGGACGCCAGGCCGGGCAGACCGTCGATCGGGGCGAAGAACGACTGCACCGCTGCCTCGCCGACCTCCTCCAGCGACGCGGGGCGCCAGCGCGGCGAGCGGTCCTTGTCGATGATCCGGGCCCGGATCCCCTCGGCGAAGTCCGGGTGGTGCAGGAAGTGCGCGGACACCAGCAGGTCCTGGTCCAGCACCTGCGCCAGCGTCATGGCGGCGGCGTTGCGGATCGCCCGCAGGGTCACCGCGACGGCCGTCGGGGACATCGCCGCCAGGGTCCGGGCAGCCTGCTGCGCGGCCGGCTCCGGCCGGGACCGCAGGCAGCGCAGGATGTCGACGGCCCGCGCGGCGGCGTAGCAGGCGTCGATCCACTCGCGATCGGCCGGCCAGCGTCCGGGATCCGGCGGCGGCTGCGCCGACTCCCGCACCACGGGCAGCGCCGCTGCGCCCTCCGGCAACCGGGACACCAGCGCCGGCAGCCGGTCCCGCGGCACGAAGTGGTCCGCCAGACCGGCCGCGATCGCGTCCGCCGGGCCCAGCCGGGCGCCGGTGAGCGCGGCGTGCGTACCGAGCAGCCCGGGCGCCCTGGACAGCAGGTAGAGCCCGCCGACGTCCGGGCTCAACCCG
>DASSTH010000185.1:0-2369 GCA_035708025.1 Nakamurella sp.
TGTCGATGCCGTTGAAGGTGGCGTTGACGCCGAACAGTTCGCTCTCGCGCGCCTGGTCGGCGATCTCGCCGGCGTGCAGCAGCGCCTTGGTCGGGATACAGCCGCGGTGCAGGCACGTGCCGCCGACCTTGTCCTTCTCGATGAGCGCGACCCGCTTCCCGAGTTCCGCGGCCCGCAGCGCGCAGGCGTAGCCTCCGCTGCCGCCACCGAGGATGACGATGTCGTAGCTACCGTTGCTGTCCACCACAGGTGTGCTCCTTGCTGCGTTCTGTGTTGTCCCGACCGCCTAACACAAGGCCCGGCTAGAGCCTTCCCTGGGCCACGTCCACGGCGATCTGCACGAGTGTCCTGGTTGCCGCGCCGGTACCGCCCTTCGGGGTATACCCGTGCGGTGCGCCTTCATTGAACGCGGGGCCGGCGATGTCCAGGTGCGCCCAGCGCACCCCATCCGGCACGAACTCGCGCAGGAACAGCCCGGCGATCAGCATGCCACCGAACCGGTCAGCGGCGACGTTGGCCAGGTCCGCGACGGTGGAGTCCAGGCCCTTGCGCAGCTCGGCGGGCAGCGGCATGGGCCACATCGCCTCGCCGGCCTGGCCGGCCGCGGCGACCACCGCATCGCGCAGTTCGTCGTCGTTGGACATGACCGCGGCGATCCGCGGGCCGAGCGCGACCAGTTGCGCGCCGGTCAGCGTGGCCACGTCCACCAGCACGTCGGGCTGGTCGGCCGCCGACCTGGCCAGCGCGTCGGCCAGCACCAGGCGGCCCTCTGCGTCGGTGTTCAGCACCTCAACCGTCTTGCCGCCGTAGATGGTCAGCACGTCGGATGGGCGCTGCGCGGATCCGCTCGGCATGTTCTCGGCCAGCGGCAGGTAGCCGATGACCCGGACGCTGGGCCGCAGCGCGGCGATGGCCTGCATCGCCCCGATGATGGCGGCCGCACCGCCCATGTCCGACTTCATCGTCTCCATCGACTTCGGCGGCTTCAGCGACAGCCCGCCCGAGTCGAACGTGATGCCCTTGCCGACGAAGACCACCGTCTTGACCGGCCCATCGGCCGGGGCCGGGGTGTACTCCAGCCGGGCCAGCCGGGGCGGGTGCACCGAGCCCTGGCCGACTCCCAGGATGCCGCCGTACCCGTTCTCGCTCAGTGCCTTCTCGTCCAGTACCTCCGCGCTCAGCCCGGCGGTGGCCGCGACCCGTTCCGCCTCCTCGGCCAGGATGGCTGGCACCATGTCGGACGGCGCCGTGTTGACCAGGTCGCGGGCGAGCGATACGGCGTCCGCGAGCGCCTGGGCGCGCTGGCCGGCCCCGGTCACGTCGTCCGGTGTCAGCACGGTGAGCGCCGATGGCGGGGTGGCGGCGGGCCGGTAGCGGGCGAATGAGTAGCCGCCGAGCAGGCCGCCCAGGCCGACCGCCTCGGCCTCGGCTGGATCGCGGGCGGGCAGCGCGAGCGCGATCCGCGGGCCGGGTCCGGGGTCGCCGTGGCGGCCGCGGCGGGCCGACCACGCCGCTGCGGTGACCGCCCGGACGGCGGCCCCAGCCGCCCGGCGCAGCGTCTCCGGGCCGGGCGCGGCCGGGTCGGCCGGGCCGAGCCCGACCGCGGCGATCACCGGCGCGTCCAGCGCCCCGGCCGACGGCAGCCGGGTGATCTCCTCAGCCTGCCCGGTGGCGCCCAGCACGGTCAGGGTGGCGGCGAGCGTGCCGCCCAGGGCCGCGTCGACGTCGGTTGCCCCCGGCGCGAGGGCCGGGCCGTCGGGTGTCTTGATCACTCCGATGACGACGGCGTCCGCGGGGACAGAACGAGGTGCAGCGGGGGAGATGCTGAGCGTCGTGGTCACGGCTCCGATGCTAGTCCCTGCCCGGCCGGGCCGATCACCTGTCCACAGGGCCTGGCTGAACCAGGTCACTACATCCGGCCGGGCACCACCACCGGCCGCGCGGCCACCGGGTTTGGCTCCGCGTAATGCGGTAGCTGGATGGTGGCGAAATCCGGGTGGGCGAAATCGAACATTGTCATCAGGTTGCCGATGGCCGGGCGGTCCCGCGGGACATATGCCTCCGGGGTGGCGTTGGGCAGGTTGTCCTCGCTTTCCGCGGACAGCGTGGCCAGATGCCAGTTGGCCTCGATGAACTTAAGGATCGATACGTGGTCGTTGTAGGTGTGGTCCACCGCACCGCGCCGCGCGTAGGGAGACACCAGGATCATCGGCACCCGCGGGCCGTCGCCGAAGAAGCTGACTGGCTGGACGTAACCCGAGTCGTAGTACCCGCCGCCCTCGTCGAACGTGACGAAGATGGCGGTCGACCGCCACAGCTCCGGGCTGGCCTGCACCGCCGCGATGGCCCGGGCGGTGAAGTTCTCGAAC
>DASSTH010000186.1:0-12692 GCA_035708025.1 Nakamurella sp.
AGGCAGGCGACGTCATCGTCGTGCCCGCATAGATGCCAAAGGTCGGCCCGACGATCCCGTAGATCGACCCCACATTGATGACAGAGCCCCCGCCACCGGCGACCATGGCCGGAACCAGGGACTGGGTGAGCAGGAACAGCCCGCGAGAGTTGGTGGCGGAGGTGGCATCCCAATCGGCGGCGGTGGTGCCTTCCAGGCCGGCGCCCTGGCGGTGCACCGCATTGTTGACCAGCACGTCGACCCGGCCGAACCTCTCGGTGGCCTGCTCGGCGAAGACGGCGATGGACTCCGGGTCGGCCTGGTCCAGGCGCATCCCGACGGCCCCGTCGATGGCGGCGGCCGCGGCCTCCGCCCTGGCCAGTTCGCGGGAGGTGATGACGACCGTCGCGCCGGCCTGCGACAGCGCTCGCGAGAACGGCGTCCCGTACAGGCCGGTCCCGCCGGTGACGATCGCCACCCTGCCGTCCAGCCGGAACCGATCGAGAACTCCCACGGTCGAACCTCCTTGGCGACGCACCGGATCCAGTGCTTGACGCGCGTGCATCAGGCTAGCAAGATTGTCCCACTGCCCGAAACATGAAGTTCAATTTCGTGCGCGCCGCGGCCCAGGGAGGGCAGATCGTGGGGGATGCCAGCGGGCGACCGATCGCCATCAGCGGGCTCGGCTCGATCGGGGGACAGCATGCCGCCGCGTTCGCCGGCCTCGGTGTGCCGGTCGTGGGATTCGATCCGTTCGCCGGGTCCGGTGAACGGGGCCCGGCACGAGCGGGTGTCGACCGGCTCTTCGGGTCGTTCCAGGAGTTGCTGGCGGCCGGCCCCCGGGCGGTGGTGATCGCCACTCCCGACCCGTTCCACCTGGAGCAGGTGGATGCGGCGACGCAGGCGGGCATACCGGTGCTGGTCGAAAAGCCGCTGGCCGCTTCGCTGAATGCCGCGCTGAAGGGCATCCAGGGAATCGCGGGCCGCGGAGTTCCGGTGCTGGTCGGCTACGTGCTGCGGCACCGCGCCGTGATGCGGACGGTGCGCTCGCTGCTGCGGGACGGCGCGATCGGCGAGCCGACGAGCTTCCAGGTGATGTTGGGCGCCTACGGAACGATCGTCGCGGCCCGATCCCGCTTCGCAGAACCGGAACCGAACCGGCTGTACCGCGACTACTCGCACGAGTGGGACTACCTACGCTGGCTTTTCGGGCCTATCCGGGAGGTGCTGGCGGTGGCCAGGACCGTGCAGTCGGTGGCCCACGTCGAGCGTCCGAACGTGGTGGATGCGTTACTGCAGACCGCCGCCGGGGTCGCGGGCGCCGTGCACCTGGACTATGCCGAGCCGCGCGGAACCCGGACCCTGCACATCCTGGGCACCGGCGGGTCGCTGTTCGCCGACATCGCCCACGGGACCGTCAGGCTGTTCGGCGCGCACCCGGACGACGACCGCGAGATCGCGCAGCCGCAATCGCCGATGGAGGCGCTGCAGGAGCAGGGCCGGCACCTGTTGCAGGTCGCCGACGGCAGCGCCGTTCCGGCGGTGAGCCTCGATGACGGGCTGGCCGCACTTGCGGTGACGGAGGCGGCGGTGCGCGCCGCCGCCAGCGGGCGGTGGGAGCCGGTGCCGGATGTCGGTCGCGCGCAGGGCGGCGCCTTGGACCGGGTGGAATGACCGTCGGCGTCGCGGTCATCGGGTCTGGTGCCATCGCACGGGATCACGTGCGGGCGCTTGCCGCGTTGGACGGCGTGCGTGTGGTCTCGGTGACGGGCAGCGATCCGGCACGCGCCGCGGCGGTGGCGGCCCTGGCGCCCGGTGCTCGGGTGGAAGCCGATGCGGCGACGGCCATCTGCGCTCCGGACGTGCAGGCGGTGGACGTGTGCGGGCACACCGCCGACCACGCCAGGTGGACCATCGCGGCGGGCCGGGCCGGGCGGCATGTGATGGTGGAGAAGCCCGCGGCGCTGAACCTGCCCGACCTGGAACGGATGATCGCCGCAACCAGCACGAGCTCCCTGCTGGTCGGCCAGACGGTCCGGTTCCAGCCCGCCGTGGCGGAGCTGCAGCGGCAGATCGCCGACGGCGCCATCGGAACACCGCGACTGATCCACGTCACCTGGTACGTGGGTCACGTCTGGCCCGGCGGCTGGCGCGGCTGGCAACACGATCCGAGCCGCTCCGGCGGCCACCCGGTGCACAACGGAACCCACGCCCTCGACCTGCTGGTCTGGATCACCGGACAGACGCCGCGCCGGGTGTTCGCCCGCTCCTTCCCCAGCTTCGCCGCGCAGATGGACGTCCCGGACAGCTTCCACCTCGTCGTCCGCCAGGCGGACGACAGCATCGCACTGGTCGAGCTGTCCTATGCGCTGCGGCAACCCGGCGACATGCTCCGGCGGTTGGTGGTCACCGGGACCCGGGGAACCTTGGTGCATTCCACCGCAGACGACCCCGGCCTGGTGTCCGCCGCGCTGCGCCCACCGCCCGCCAGCATCGAGGGCGCGTTCGACCGGCAGATGCGGCACTGGCGGGACGTCGTCACCGGTCGCGGTGCGCCGGTCACCACGACCGGCGAGATCCGGGCCGCGCTGGCCGGAGCGCTGGCGGCGCAACGATCGCTGACCACCGGCCGGCCCGAACAGGTCGACACCGCGCTCGCCGGAGATCGGCCATGACGGACCAGCCGTTGCGCGTGGGATTCGCCGGCGCCGTCCGGCATGCCGGCCAGTACGCCCGGGTGCTGGCCGAGGATCCCAGGGTGCGCATCGTCGGCATGACGGACCATCCCGAGGTGTCGCAGTGGATCACGCAGGACGGAAAGGCGCTGTGCCGCACACTGGGGGTGCCGTGGATCGACGATCCGGCGGAGCTGCTGCAACCGGCGGCCATCGACCTGGTGATCGTCTGCAGCGAACCGACCCGACACGCCGGCATGGTGATCGACAGCCTGACCGCGGGCCTGCACACCTGCTGCGACAAACCGGTCGCGACCGACACCGCTGCCGCGGACGCGGTGGTCCGGGCGGCCGAGCACGCCGGCCGGGTCTGCACGGTGGTCAACCGCACGTTCGCCCCGTCGCTTCGCCGGATGCGGAGCTGGGTCGACGCCGGCGCTCTCGGGCTACCCCGGCACGTCGACGTCGAATTCCTGACCAGCAGCGCAGCCATGGGCTCCGACGTGGAAAGAGCGGATCTGGTGGTCGATCCGGCGCTGTCCGGCGGCGGGGAGATGCGCAACTTCCTCGGCTACGCCGTGGACGCGATCCGCTACCTCACCGGATTGGAAATCTCCCAGGTGTACGCGGAGACGGGGGCGCTGTTCGACGGCCCGCACGGGGCGCACGGCGTGGAGGACACGGCGGTGGTGTCGCTGCAACTGGCGCACGGCGTCACCGCCACGGCCACCGTGTCCCGATCGCCGGCCGTGCCGACGCTGGGCTCAGCACATTCCTCGATCCGGCTGATCGGATCCCACGGGCACGCCACCGTCGATGACGAGACGCCGCGGGTGATCCACTTCGGCCCATCCGGCGCGGCCGCTCGGCCGGTGGACGGCGGGGGCGGAGCGCAGGCGGTCACCGCGTTCTTCGACGACCTGATCCGGTGCGTGGCGCTCGGCCGTCATCCGGCCTACACCGTGCAGGACGCCCGGACCGGAGTCGCCGTGATCGACGCCGCCTACCGATCCGCGGAGACCGGGCAACCGGTCGGCGTCGACGCCTAAGCCGCAGCGGGTCAGGGATAGGGCCGATTGGCGGTCAGCTCGCCGCCACCAGCAGATCCGGCCCGATGGACGCCAGATCCGGGCAGCCACACATCGCCATGGCCGTGACCAGCTCGTCCCACAGGATGCGCAATACCCGCGCCACGCCGTCCGCACCGGCCACCGCCAGGCCGTACAGGATCGGACGGCCCACCAGCACCGCTCGCGCGCCGAGGGCCAGCGACTTGAGCACATCGGTGCCCCTGCGGATGCCGCCGTCCAGGTAGACCTCGGCGTCGCCGCCGATCGCCGCGACCACCTCGGGAAGGGCTCGGATCTGCGGCACCGCGGTATCGAGTTGGCGCGCGCCGTGATCCGAGACGATCACCGCGGCCGCTCCGTGGTCGACGGCCCTGCGGGCGTCGTCGCCGCGCAGCACCCCCTTCACCGCGACGGGCAGGCTTGTCATGGCGATGATCTCGCCCAGATAGCCCCAGGTGGCCGCACGATCGAAAACCTGGTCCGCGCGGCGCGCGGTGCTGCCGGGCTCGGACCAGACCGCCGCGTCCAGCCGCACCAGGCCGTCCAGGTTCGGTGACGGCGGAGACACCCAGGCATTGCGCCGGTTGCGTTCCCGCAGCGCGGTCACCTTGTGGTCGACGGTCAAGCACAACGCGCTGTACCCGGACCGCTCGGCCCGTGCGATGAGGGTCCGCGCGGCGCCGCGATCCCGCAGCAGCGGCAGGTGGAACCAGCGCGGCCCGCTCGCCGCACCGGCGATCTCCTCCAGGGTGAACGTCGATCCCGAACTGACGACATAGAGCGCTTCGGCTGCAGTTGCGCCCACCGCGGTGGCGAGTTCCCCGTCGGGGTGGGCGATCCCGTGGTCCCCGGAGGGCGCGATGAGTATCGGGTACGGGATCGCGTGGCCGAGCACCGAGGTGGTGGTGTCGCAGTCGGCGACGTCCACCATCACGCGGGGCCTGAGCCACAGCCGGTCGAACAGCTCGCGCGGCAGGGACAGGCCGACCTCGTCGGCCGCGCCGCCGGCGATGTAGTCGAAGGCGCCTCGGGGCAGCGCCGCCCGGGCACGGGCCTCGAAGTCCAACAGGTTGATCGGGGCGTCCGCCGCGGTCACGCCGACCCCCGCACCGGGGAGGCCGGGACGGCGTCGTGCCGCTCCTGCACCTCCGCGAAGTGGCAGGCCGACAGCGACGGCACTGCCGTGCGGGAGATCAGGGCCGGCCGGTCCTGCGCGCACACGTCCTGGGCCTTCCAGCAGCGGGACCGGAACGGGCATCCGGATGGCGGATCGGCCGGGTTGGGAATCTCGCCCTTCAAAATCCGGCGCCGGGACGGGTCGCGCAACCTCGGGTCGGGAACCGGAACCGCCGACAGCAGCGCCTGGGTGTACGGGTGCGTCGGCCGGGTGAACACGTCGTCCGCCTGCCCGTACTCGACGATGGTTCCCAGATACATCACCGCGACCCGGTGGGCGATGTGCCGCACCACGGCCAGGTCGTGGGCGATGAACAGGTAGGCCAGCCCCAACGTGGTCTGCAGGTGCACCAGCAGGTTGACCACCTGTGCCTGGATCGACACGTCCAGCGCCGAGACGGGCTCGTCGAGGATCAGCATGGTCGGCTCCAGCGCCAGGGCCCGGGCGATGCCGATGCGCTGGCGTTGCCCACCGGAGAACTGGTGCGGGTAGCGGTCGACGGCCTCCGGTGGCAGGCCCACCAGATCGAACAACTCGCGGACCCGCGCGCGTCGAGTGGCGCGCGTTCCCACACCGTGGATCTCCATGGGTTCGGTGACGATCGCGCCGGCCGGCGACCTCGCCGGCAGCGATGCGTATGGATCCTGGAAGACGAACTGCATGTGGCGGCGCACCGAACGCATCGACCGGGTGGACAGGGTGGTCAGATCGGCGCCGTCGAACAGGATGCGCCCACTGGTCGGCTCGTGCAACCGCATGATCGTCTTGCCGACGGTGGACTTCCCGCTCCCGGACTCGCCCACCAGCGCGAGCGTTTCGCCCCGCCGGACCTGGAACGTCACGTCGTTGACCGCGTGCACCTGGCCGATCCGCCTCCGCAGCACACCGCTGCGGATCGGAAAGTCCTTCACCAGGTTCTCCACCGATAGCAGCACGGGGGGGTCGGCGACCGGTGCGCCGTCGGGGCCGGCGCTCATGCCTGCACCGCCGTCATGCGGACCTCATCTGAGAAGTGGCACGCGGCCAGATGATCGTCCGGGGCGTTCGGGACCACCGCCAGGTCCGGCCTGACCGCACACTCCGCCCGTCCGTTCGACCGGGCACATCGCGGCAGGAACTCGCATCCCGCCGGGAGGTGCTGCGGATTGGGTGGCTGGCCGGGTATCACCGGCAACTCCGCCGTGCGGGCGGACAGCCGGGGGAGCGAGTCGAGCAGACCGCAGGTGTACGGATGCCGCGGATCGTGGAACAGGCCGTCCACGGTCGCGGCCTCCATGGCACGCCCCGCGTACATCACCACGACCCGGTCCACCATTTCCGCGATCACCCCGAGGTCGTGCGTGATGAAGATCAGCGCGGCCCCGGTCTCCTGCTGGACCGTGCGCACCAGATCCAGGATCTGCGCCTGGATGGTGACGTCCAGCGCGGTGGTCGGCTCGTCCGCGATGATCAGGCGCGGCCGGTTCGCCATCGCCATGGCGATCATGGCGCGTTGCCGCATGCCGCCGGAAAACTCGTGCGGGTACTGGCCGGCGCGCTGTTCCGGCTTCGGGATCCCGACCTCACCCAGCAGGTCGACGGCTCGGCGCAGCGCGGTGCGGCGGGACATGTCGCCGCGGTGCCGCTGCAACGCCTCGGCGATCTGTCGTCCGATGGTCATCACCGGATTCAATGCCGTCATCGGGTCCTGGAAGATCAGGCCGATCTCCCGGCCCCGGATGTCCTCCATCTCCTTGGCGCGGAGGGTCAACAGATCGCGGCCGCCGAACCAGGCCGACCCCGATACCGTCCGGGCGGTCGGCGGTAGCAGCCCGAGCACCGACATCACGGTGACGCTCTTGCCGGACCCGGACTCCCCTACCACGCCGACGGACTCCCCGGGCATGACCCGGTAGCTCGCCCCGTTGACGGCCCGCAGCAACCCGGACTCGGTGCGGAACTCCGTCACCAGCGAGTCGATGTCCAACAACGGCGCGGTCGGCGCCGGGTGGTGGCCCGTCATCGGCTCTGCCTCGGGTCGACCGCGTCCCGCAGGCCGTCTCCGACGAAGTTCACCGCGAGAATCGTCACCGCGATGGCGATCCCGGGCGGCAGCCAGAGCCAGGGCATGGACTGCAAGGTGGTCAACGAGGACGCCGCGTTCAGCATGTTTCCCCAACTGGCCGTCGGCTGCGGTACTCCCAGTCCGAGGAAGGACAGCGCCGCCTCCAGCGTGATGGCCTGTGCGACCAGCAGTGTCGCCACCACCGTCAGCGGTGCGACCACCTCGGGCGCGATGTGGCGCCTGAGCACGTGCCAGGAGCTGGCGCCGAGCGCGACGGCGGCCTGGATGGAGTCGCGTTGCCGCAGCGACAGGGTCAGGCCCCGGACGATGCGGCAGGCGGTCGGCCATTCGCACAGCCCGATCGCGACGATGAGCGTGGTCAGGCTCGGCCCCACGAAGGCCACCACGCTGATCACCACGATCAGCGTCGGGAACGACAGCACGACATCGGTGATGCGCCCGATCACCATGTCGACCCACCCGCCGAAATAGCCGGCGACCGCCCCCAGCACCAGCCCCAGCAGGGTCGCCACCACCGCCACCGTCAGGCCCACCAGCAACGAGATCTGCCCGCCGGCCAACAGCCGGGCCAGCACGTCCCGGCCCGCGGCGTCGGTGCCGAGCAGGTGCCCGTCGCCAGGGGGCTTCTGCAACGCCATGATGTCGACCGCGTTCGGGTCGTGCGGGACCGCGATGGGCAGCAGGAGAGCGGCCAGCGCGATCAGGACCAGCAGGACGACCGACGCCACGGCCATCCGGTGACGGAGGAACCGCCGCACCGCCAGCCGGCCGGGGGACTGGGTGCCGATGCGAGCGGCCGGCAGCGGGAGCGCGGTTGTCGTGGTGGCCGTCATCGCCGCCTCACACCCTGATCCGCGGGTCGATGACGGCGTAGGCGACATCGGCGATCAGATTGCACAGCAGCACCAACACCGCGACCACCATCACGAAGGCCAGCACGATCGGGTAGTTGCGGGACTGGATCGCATCCAGCACCAGGGTGCCGAGGCCGGGCAGGGCGAAGATCTGTTCGATCACCACCGCACCGCCGAGCAGGATGGGAATCTGAATGGCGATGACGGTGATCAGCGGGATCAGCGCATTCGGCAGGCCGTGCCGACGGATGGTCTGCCGCGCCGTCAGGCCCTTGGACCTGGCCGTGGTCAGGTAGTCCTGCCCCAACACCTCCAGCATGCTGGCCCGGGCGTACCGCACGTAGGGCCCGGCGAGCGCGAACCCCAGGATGGCGGCCGGGAGGGCAAGGTGGTACAGCAGGTCGCCCAGGCCCGAGGCTCCGGTGCTGTGCAGCCCGCCCACCGGGAACCAGCGCAGCTTGATGCCCAGCACGTAGATGCCGACCAGGCCGAGGAAGAAGCTCGGCACCGAGATGGCCAGCAGGCTGACGAACGTCGTGGAGTAGTCCACCCAGGTGTTGCGCCGCAGCGCCGCAATGATGCCGACCGGGATGCCGACCACCAGGGCGATCAGCAGCGCCGATCCCATCAACAGGGCGGTCGTCCCCAGCCTGCCGACGATGATCTGCCCGACCGGCCGTCCATCGGTATAGGAGAAGCCGAGGTTCCCGTGCAGCAGTTCGCCCATCCACGAGACGTACTGCACCGGGATCGCCTTGTCCAGGCCCAGTTCGGCGCGCAGGCGGCCCAGTGCGGCGGCGCGATCTCCCTGGAACGACAGCGGATCGAGCATCATCTCGGCCGGATCCCCCGGCATCAGTTTGAGCAGGCCGAACAGCGCGATGCTGATGCCGCAGAGCACCACCACCGAGATCAGCAGCCGACGCACGATGAAGGGGATCACCGACCGCTACTCCCCACGTCGCCTCCCGGATCAGGATGGGAACGAGCAAGACCGGCGGCCGGCCGGGCCGTACAGCGACCCGGCCGGCGCCCGCCCTGCGGTGCACCCGTGCATAGCCTCTGGGTGCCCCGGTCGTCAATCCTCGGTGTCAACCCGGGTCAGCTCACCGACCAGTCGGCGGCGTTCCAGAACGCCTGGGTCAACACACCGGCCAGCTTGAAGCCGTGCAACCGGTCGCTGGTGGCCGCGATGATGTTCGGCGCGTACAGCACCATGATCGGAACCTCGGTGTTGACGATCTTCTGAGCCTGCGCGTAGATCTCCGCCCGCTTGGACTGGTCGGCGGTGGAGATGCCCTCGATCAGCAACTTGTCCAGGTCCTTGTTGCAGTACCGGGTGATGTTGATGCCCGCCGGGGAGCCCTGGTCACACATCAGGCGCGCGTTCATGGTCACCGGATCGACGTTGAACAGCCCGTACTGCGAGGGCAGCAGGTCGAACGCCCGATCGTTGATCGCCGTGGTGAGGTCTGCCGCCTGGTACTGCTTGACCTTGACGTTCATGCCGATCTGCTGCAGCTGCGCGGCGACGATGGTGACCATCGAATCGCGGTCCTTCTGCCCCGGCACCACGTTGATGTCCACCTCGGTGCTGGAGTCCCAGCCGGCATCGGCCAACAGTTGCTTGGCCTTCTCCGGGTCGTACGGATAGGTGTTCAGGTCGCTGGGCACCGCCCAATCGGGCCCGAAGACCAGGGTGTTGATGACCTGGCCCTCGCCCTTGAGTAGCTGGTCGACCAGACCCTTCCGGTCGATGCCGTACATGATTGCCTGGCGCACCCGGGCGTCCGCGAGCTTGCCGTTGTCGATGGCGGTGTGCAGCGCCATCACCCCGGTGCCCGGCGTGCTCATGACGGTGACGCCCTTCATGCCCTTGGCGGTATCCAGATCGGCGACCGACACCTGGCCGTAGTCCAGATCGCCGGTCTGCAACTGCGCCAGCGCGGCGTCGCTGGTCAACAGCTGGGCGTAGACATGGTCGGCGCCCAGCTTGCTGCGGTATTGCGGGTTCGCGTTGAACTCGATCTCGTTGTCGTTGACCCACTTGGAGAACACGTAGGGGCCGAGCCCGACGGTGGGTTCGCGCCAGAACGGGTTCTTGGCGAGGTCGTCGACGGGCAGCTTGCTCACCACATGCTCCGGGACGATGTACATGGCCGGCTCGGCCAGCGTCACGACGTACGCGGAGTTCGGTTCAGTCAACTGCACCACGAAGGTGTTGTCGTCGGGAGCGCTGAAGCCGGAGACGCTGGTGGCCTTGCCGTCCGCGACGTCCTTCGCGCCCACGACGCCGGCGAAGTTCCCCACGTACACGCTGCCCGTCTTCGGGTTCGCGAACAGGTTGAAGGTGTAGACGACGTCCTTCGCGGTGAACGGGGTGCCGTCACTCCACTTCAGGCCCTTCTTCAGGTGGAAGGTGATGGTTTTGGCGTCGCTGCTCACGTCCCAGCTGTCCGCCAACCGCGGAGCGACCTCGTTCTTGTCATTCAGGCCGACCAGCGAATCCCAGTGCAACTCCTCGACCAGGGCGACGCCGCCGGTCTGCAGGATCAGCGGGCTGAAGCTGTCCGGCAGTTGATACAACTGGACCTTGATGTTGCGGTCGCCGCCGCCGGCGTCCGTGGAGCCGCCGGTCTGCGACCCCCCGGCCGTCGAGCTTCCGGCGCCGGTGGACGAATTCGGTTGACTGGTGGCGGTATTGCTCGAGCCGGCGCTTGTCGTGCCGACTTGATTGTCGGCGGCCGAGCAGCCGGCGATCGCCATGACGGCGGTGGCCAGCAGAGCTCCGGCGAGACGCATCCTCGGTCGCATTTCCCCTACCTTCCGTTCCCGGCCGCGCCATCGGCTGCGGCTCGATCGGTCATACCATCGGGTGAAACCTTGTCGTGCGGTTCGCGGACCGGCGGTGTCACAACGGCCGGGTCCACCGGTGAAGCCACGCTCGGTGACCGGCCTTGGGGGATCGACGTCTGTCCGAGCACTCCCGTCACCCCACCGGCATCCGGGACGACTGCTGCCAGGACACCACAAGGGGGTCCAGCACGGCCGCCACCTTGGTGAGGAATTCCGCCGTCGGCGCCGTGACCGGAGGCAGCGGATGGATGTCCGGCACGCCGATCAGCTTGCCGGTCGCCGCCTTGAACGAGTTGGTCGCCACGGACAGGCCGCTACCCGAGTCCAGCGGGATGGCGAGCAGGTCGAGCAGACCGACGTAGATGCGTTGCGCCCGAGCGGCGGTGGCGAAGTCTCCCGCCCTGGCGGCCGCGTCGATCGCGACGCCGACGTCGGGCAAGATGTTCGCCAGCCCTGGGACCGCGCCCGCGAATCCTATGGTGGCCGCGGCGTCGATGGCGATCTCGGTGCCGATGTAGGCGCGGAAGGTGGGAATGCCGGCTGTCATCAGACACACCTGTCGCGCCGCGGTCAGGTCGCCCGAGGAGTCCTTCACCCCGCGCAGGATGCCGTCGGCAGCCAGGGCGGAGACCAACGACGGCGGCAGCTTGCGGGGACTGCGCTGCGGGATGTCATAGGCGAGTACCGGCACATCGACGGCACTCGCGATCGCCGCGAAGTGGCGCCGCAGTTCGCTGTCCGAGTAGTCGAAGTACAAGGGCGGCAAGGCAAGCAGTGCATCGGCGCCCTCGGCAGCAGCGTCCCGCGCGCTGCTCAGCGCCTCCGCGGTGCCGAGCCCGGCGACGCCCGCCCAGACCGGAACGCGTCCGGCAGCGGCCTGCGCGACCGTGGCCACCATGGCCCGTCGCTGTGCGGCTGTGAGATTGCCCAGTTCGCCCATCGATCCATTGGCCAGCACGGCGGCCACGCCGCCGTTGATCTGGTGGTCGACCAATCTGGTCATCGCCGGCACGTCCGGGTTCCCGTCGTCGGTGACGAAGGCGACCAGCGGGGTGATGATGCCGGTGGGGAGTGCGGAGGTCATGTGGGCTCCATGGATGGGTGCAGCTGTGCCGGTGGGAGGGACCGCCTGTCCGGGGGGCAGATCCAGGTGTCGAGTCACAGGCAGGCGGTGCGACTCGGCACCGACGAACTAGCTCGGCGGACGCAGTCGGGTACGCACCCCCTTGAAATGCTGGGACATCGCCTTCAACGCCCGGGGCAGGTCGGCGCTCTTCACCGCCCGGTAGATGGCCGCGTGCCGCCGGACGGTGTCCTCCGGCCGCTCGTCGGACGTGCCGTACACCGACTGGGCCTGGTTGGACACGTTCCAGAACGCGCCCAGTAGCGGGCCCAGCAGGGGATTGCCCAGCGATTGGTACAACGCCTCGTGGAACATCCGGTCGGTGTCCGGGAGCACCGGCCCGTGCTTCGCCTCCTCCTTCATGGTGGCGAGCACCGACTCCACCGCTGTCAGGTCGGGGGGTGTGCCGTTGGCCAGCAGCTTGGCCAGCATGCCGTTCTCGATCACCTCCCGGATGTCCGTCAGGTGCGTCAGGTCGCGCCGGCCGCCGTCCAGGGCGAATTGACTCTGGAAGGCCAGTCCGTCGATCAGCCCGCTCAGCGACATCTCGCCGACGTACATGCCGAAACCGTGACGGATCTCGACGATGCCCACGGCCTGCAGCGCCTTGAGCGCCTCCCGCACCGAGCTGCGCCCGGCGTCCAGTCGCTCCACCAACTCGATCTCGGTCGGCATCGCGTCGCCAGGAACCAGGCCCTCGGAAAGGATCAGTTGCTTGATCCGGTCCTGCAGGTCCGAGCCGTTCGCCCGGTGCCTGGCGACCGGCGGGCGACGGGGGGCCGGGCGCGCTGGCCTGGCGAGCTTGGACGGTGACGTACCGGTCGCGGATCCGGCCGGCACCCGCGACCGGGCGCGCCCGTCGTCCGCCATCCGAGCCCCTTTCCGATCGGCGC
>DASSTH010000187.1:0-2271 GCA_035708025.1 Nakamurella sp.
CACCGCCTCGACCTGTGATTCGGCCAGGCCGGCGAACGACGCCCGGTCGGCGATCAGCGCACCGAGTTGCTCGCGGTCCAGCGGCAGCCGGGGATCGGCGGCCAGCCGGTCCAGCAGATCGTTGGTACCGGAACCGGTTTCGCGCATCGCCAGGGCCACCGCCACGGCATGCTCCTTGATCACCTCGTGCGCGCTCTCCCGGCCCATCCCGGCGCGGATGGCGGCCATCAGGATGCGCGTCGTGCCCAGGAACGGCAGGTACCGCTGCAGCTCGGCATCGATCACCGCGGGGTAGGCGCCCAGGTCGGCCAGCACGGTCAGGAAGGTCTCGAACAGCCCGTCGATGGCGTAGAACGCGTCCGGCAGTGCGACCCGGCGCACCACCGAGCAGAACACGTCGCCCTCGTTCCACTGCGCACCGGCCAGTTCGCCGGCCATCGACGCGTAGCCGCGCAGCACCACCGCCAGCCCGCAGACCCGTTCGCAGGAACGGGTATTCATCTTGTGCGGCATGGCGGACGACCCGACCTGGCCGGGGGCGAACCCCTCGGTCACCAGTTCCGCGCCGGCCATCAGCCGGATGGTGGTGGCCAACGACGAGGGCGCGGCGGCCAGCTGCACCAGCGCCGAGATCACCTCGTAGTCGAGCGAGCGCGGATACACCTGGCCGACCGACGCGAACACCTCATCCCGGCCCGACACCTCCTGTACCACAGCGGATTCCAGCTCGGCCACGGCCTCCGCCGAGCCCAGCAGATCCAGCATGTCGGCGGCGGTGCCGACCGGACCCTTGATGCCGCGCAGCGGGTATCGGATCAGCAACTGCTGCACCCGGTGGTATGCCTGCAACAACTCGTCGGCCGCCGTGGCGAACCGCTTGCCCAGCGTGGTGGCCTGGGCCGGCACGTTGTGCGACCGGCCCGCCATCACCAGGTCGGAGTACTCGGCGGCCCGCCGTCCCAACGCCGCCAGCGTGGCGACGGTGCGGTCGCGGATCAGTTCCAGGCCGGCCAGGACCTGGGCCTGTTCGACGTTCTCGGTCAGGTCGCGGCTGGTCATGCCCTGGTGGATGCGCTCGTGCCCGGCCAGCGCGTTGAATTCCTCGATGCGCGCCTTGACGTCGTGCCGGGTCACCCGCTCGCGCGCGGCGATGGAGTCCAGGTCCACCCGCTCCACGGCCGCCTGATAGTCGTTGATCACCCCGTCCGGAACATGCAGCCCCAGCCGGGACTGGGCACGCAGCACCGCGACCCACAACCGCCGCTCGGCCACCACCTTGCCCACCGGCGAGAAGATGCGGACCATCTCCTCGGATGCGTACCGGCTGGCCAGCACGTCGGGCGGCACGGTGGCGGGCTGCGTCGAGGCCTCGCTGCGCGCTTCGGTCACGCCCCCAGTGTCCCAGCCGGCGGCGCGCTCGGCTGCCACCGGGTCGGGTCGGGCGGCCGGTTCAGCGGTAGGAGTCCAGGACGGCGGTGACGATGTCCGACAGTTGGTCCGGCGTCAGGTGCGCGGCCGCGGCGCGATCCGCGGTGACCCGGACCGTGATCCCGTCCCGGCCCGCCGCCGCCGTCACCGATCCGTCCGCCGACCTCACCGGCGGCCGGGCGGAGTCGTCCTGGGAGCAGGTACGGCAGTCGGCGGTCCGGGACACCACGACGGTCACCGAGGAGTCCGGCCAGGCCAGCTGGAACGCGGTGCCCCGCACATCGCCCGGACGGCAGCGGTCCACCGACCCGACGCCCGTCACGGCGTCCGCCGGCAGCGCGGACAGGGCCGCGTCCCGACCGGCGGGCAGCAACGAGGGCAGCGCGCAATCCTGTTCGGGGGCGGGTTCCGCGCTCTTCGTGGCGTCCACGGTGTCCCGCCCGGTCTGCGGCGACGTGAACCCGGTCGCGGCTGCCGACGAGCCCGCGGCCGAACTCGCCGAGGGTGCCGATGCGCCGCCGCCGCTGGTCGCGGCACCACCGGCCGCATCGCCGGGGCGTCCCGGCGGCATGGGAGAAGCGGGCGCGCCCTCGGCCGATCCGCCGCCGGCATCGTTCCCCCCGGAGCCGCCCGACTCGGCACCGCCGGCACTGGAGCCGGAACCCGCCGACGAGCCCCCGGCGGCCGGCGAGCCGTTGTCGAACACCCGCCCGGGGCCGGCGGCGCTAGTGGTTTCCGAGGCGGTGGTGGCGCTCGGTGTGGAGCGGTTGAACAGCGCCGGGGCGAGCAGCACCACCGCCGCGACCACGGCGGCGACCACCGCCACCGCACCGCCCCAGCACC
>DASSTH010000188.1:0-2254 GCA_035708025.1 Nakamurella sp.
CTCGGTGCGTCCCGGCGCGAACGAGTTCGCCTCGAACATCAGTCCGGCGACGGCGATCCGCCCGGTGGACACCCCCGGCGTTGCGGCGCGGGTCGGTAGCTGCACTGTCACCTCACGATGTTTCACTGATCGGAACTGCGGTTCTGCTGTCGCTGAATGTATCGGTCGGTGGGGAGGTGGTCAACGGTTCTCCGCCGCGCGGCGGCAGATCCAGTGTGGCTGCCGCCAGGTTGGGACCGCGTAGTAACCGAACCGTGACAATCCGCCCTGGCCGTCCATGGCCGCCGCCGTCAGCCCGCCGCTCGCCCGGGATCCTGCGCCAGCCAGCGCTGCTCGCTGCCGGCCGGCGCGTACACCCACCACACCACCAGCGGCCCGTCCTGCGAGGCGATCGTCACGTGTTCGGACAGCGACGGGGTGAGCACCACCGAGCCCGCCGACACCGGATAGTCGGTGCCGTCGATGACGATGGTCCCGCTGCCGGACAGCACGGTGGCCACCTCCTCCGCCTGGTGGTGGTGCGACGGCGTCGCGTAGCCGGCGGGCAGCACGCTCAGCCCCATCGCCATCCGGCCGGCGGACCCGTCCGCGGGGGTGGCTCGGACGCCCAGGATCCGGCCGTCGATGAGCGGTGCGCCGGGGCCGCCGCCGGCCGCCAGGGCGGCCAGCCCCTCGGCCACCAGTTCCCGATGCGACCACACCGACACCGGCACGGACGAGCCGCTCGCCGTCGGGCCCGCCCCGCCCGACCGCCCTCCGGGTGCGGACGCGGTCGGCGGTGTCGGCCGGGCAGGCTTCGGCCCGGGCTGTGCGAGGCCGGTCATTCCGCCGGTCCGATCTGCGCCGGGCCGGAGCCCACGATCGCGGTGGCCTCCACCTCGATCAGCAGGTCGGGATGCAGCAAGGCGGCGACCTGGTAGAAGGCGCTGGCGGGCGGATTCGCCCCGAAGGTCTCGCCGTGCGCGCGGCCGGCTTCCTGCCACCGGCTGATGTCGGTGACGAACACCCGGGTGCGCACCACGTCCTGCACGCTGCCGCCGAGATCCTGCACGGCCTTGCCGATCAGCTCGCACACGTGCTTGGCCTGCCGGTACATGTCGTCCGGGTACAGGATCTGCCCGTCCGGACCGCTCGACGAGGTGCCGGCCACCTCGATGACGTCTCCGACCCGGACCGCCCGCGAGTACCCGACCGACGACCAGATCCGGTTGGACGGAATGACCGTTCTTCCTGGCATCGCGACGTCCTCCTCGACCCCATGGCGGGTCCCGGGCCGGCCGGCAGCAGTCCCCCGGCCCGCGGACCGTCCGGCGATTTCACATCTTGAAATGTGTGTTTCGCACCGCAGAGGTTACCGCCCACCGTCCGGCTCGACAAGGAGCAATTCGGGATGTCCGGCATGATCGTCAGATCCGTTGCGGCCCACAGACGATGACGCCGGGCTGGTCGGCCGGCACGCCGTGGTGCGCTCGAGGCGTTGACAGCGCCGCGACCGGGCGGATACCGTCCGGCAAGCAGTGAAAATGGGATTTCATAACCTGAAATCAGGAGTGCGGGTGGCTGGAACACCGCCGTTCGGGCGCATTCAGTCCGTGTCCCGTGCGCTGAGCCTGCTGTCGATGGTCGCCCGGGGGGAGGTGGAGCCGACCGGCACCGCCCTGGCCAAGGCCGCCGGCCTGGCGGTTCCCACCGCGCATCACCTGCTGGGGACACTCACCGCCCACGGGATGCTGGCCCGCGACGAGCACGGTGGGTACCTGCTGGGTCCGGCCGTGGCGGTGCTGGCGGATGCCTATCACCGGGACGCGGCGCCGCCCGGTTACCTGCTCGGCCCGTTGCGCCGGCTGGTCGCCAGCACCGGCGAGACCGGCTACCTGGCCACCTGGCGGCGGGGCGAGATCGCCCTGCTGGCCGTGGTCGACGGCGACCTGCCGGTGCGGGTCTCGGTCCCTGGTGGGCACTATCGCGACGCGCACGCCCGGGCCAGCGGCAAGCTGCTGCTGGCCATGGCGGACGACCGGCAGCGGGCCGGCTACCTGGCCGCCCACCCGCCGCGCCCGGTGACCGACCGGACCGTGACCAGCGGCCGCCGGCTCGCCGAGGAGTTCCGCACCATCCGGGCGCAGGGATATGCCATCGAGCAAGAGGAGTTCCAGACCGGCGTCAGCTGTGTGGCCGCTCCGGTACGGCACGACGGCATGGTGGTGGCCTCCTACGCTCTGTCGGTCCCGGCCGAGCGTTTCCGGGTCCGGCA
>DASSTH010000189.1:0-3451 GCA_035708025.1 Nakamurella sp.
CCGGCGCCTGCAGACGTTCGGCCAGCACCGGCACGCCGGCACCGGCCAGGTCGGCGAGGGCCGCCGGACGGCCCGCGATCGCCATCAGCAGCGCCTCGGCGGGTCCGGTGATCTCCGGCCCATCGCCGTGGGTCCAGTCCAGATCGGTGGCGGTCAGGCGCAGATCGCGGACGTGGCGCCGACTCGGTAGGGCGGGGGCGCGGAGCGCGAAGTCCAGCGCCGGGACCAGCCGCTCCGCCGGGACGTCCCGCGGGATGCCCAGCGGCCGCCGGATGTCCTGCTGGTGGATCAGCCCGTCGGTGAGGGCGATGCCGCCGCCGAACAGCGCGGTGACCCCGCGCGGGGTGAGGTGCGCGCGCACCTCGGCCAGCACGTCGGCCGGCGTCGCGGCGTCGTACTCCCGGACCGGTGCGGGTTCATCCCGGTGACCCGGAACCGGCCCCGGGCCATGCGCGGAATCAGTTGGCGGACACGGAGATCGTCGTAACTGACGACGTGCGCCGCCACCTGCCGGACCGTCCAGTCCTCGCACAGCGAGCGCGCCTCCCACTGTGCGTCGGTGAGCGTCTCCAGCAGTGCGAGCAGGTCGCGGCGCTCCGCGGTCGCCAGGTCGATCACATTCCGCCGCATCAGCTGGACCGGCCGTCGACGGTCAGCGCCCGGAAGTTCTCCAGGAACGACGGCCATCCGCCCGCGACGCCGGCCCTGACCTGCTGCCAGTCCTCGCCGTGCCGGTCCAGGTGCCGGTGCTCGAGTTCCACCCGGGTAGTGCTCTCGTCGACCGGCACGAAGCGGACCTCCACCTCGCTGGTCCGGTCCGGGTCGGTCTCGATCTGCCAGCGAGCGTCGATGTCCCAGCTGATCACGAAGCGCTCCGGCGGCTGGAACTCCAGCACCCGCGCCCACCGGCACACGCTGCCGTCAATGCCGCGGTCGTACACGTCACCGCCCACCCAGGGCTCGAACACCGTCTCCGCGATGTCCACCGGCAGCAGGTTGTACTCCCGCGGTTTGATGCCGTCGAAGCGTTCCACGAAGACCTGGAACGCGTGCTGCGGCGGCACGTTCACGGTGATCTGCTGCCGCACGACGGTGCGGGCGTCGATGGATGTCATGGCTGCTCCCGATAGTTCGATTCGGCAAGATGTTTGAAGTTGGCCAAGGCCTGGCTCCAGAACCGGTCCAGCTCGGCCCGCAACCCGGCCAGGCCCTCCGGCCGGGCGGCGTAGATCCGCTGCCGTCCGCGTGGTCGCACGTCCACCAGCCCGGATTCCAGCAGTACCTGCAGGTGCTGGGAGACCGCGGGCCGGCTGACCGGAAGTCCGTGGGCGATGTCGGTGACCGAACTCGGCCGGGCAGCCACTCTGGCCAAGATCCCCCGCCGGGTGGGGTCGCCGAGGGCGGCCCACGGGTCCGCGGTCATCGGCATGCTCCGTAAGTTACCGCTTACGCGTTACTGCGGTCAAGGCCCCGGGTCCCGGGATACACGAGCCGACATGTGGACTACGCTGCGAAACGGCGGACAGGGCCATCACCTGCGGTTCCCCGGTCCTGGTCCCATCCGCCACGGTCACGGCGGTGACGAGCCAGGGAGGTGGAACGCCATGGACGGCGAGCCTCCCAGTAGTACCGGCAGCTGACGGTCGGCACACCTACGACCCATCGACCCTCACCGGCCCGGCGTCGAATGTGAGGGTTCCATGCCGTGGCGGCACGGAAATCCGTGCAGCCGCGATGATCGCCAGCGTGACGATCTCTTGCACGACGATCCCCCCTGCCGCGCACCGCTTCTCGCTACCGCACCGGTGGCCCTGACCACCGAGCGGAGCCGTTCGGAAGGAGCCAGCCATGTCCGAGCGCACCTTCAAGCCCATCCGCTCGATCTCCGGAGCCGTCCGCCGCGGCCCGCGAACTGGCGGGTCGTCCATCGTGGCCGACGCGCCGCCCACTACGTCACCGGACCTTCCGGACCCCCGGCCCAGCATGGTGGACAGCGCGATCTACCTCGACGGCGACCGGATCGGCAGCCCCGCCACGCTGGCCGAGAGCTACCAGTCGTTGCGTGACCATCCCGGGTCCATCGCCTGGATCGGCCTGTACCGGCCGGACGACCACGAACTCGGCTCGCTGGCCGGCGAGTTCGGCCTGCACGAACTGGCGGTGGAGGACGCCATCGTGGCCCATCAGCGGCCGAAGCTGGAGCGCTACGACGACACCCTGTTCGTGGTGCTGCGGGCCGCCCGATACCTGGACGAGGCCGAGGAGGTCGAGTTCGGCGAGGTGCACGTGTTCGTCGGGCCGGACTTCGTGGTCACGGTGCGGCACAGCGAATCTCCCGATCTGTCGGCGGTGCGGCGGCGGTTGGAGAGCAACCCGGACCTGCTGTCGCTCGGGCCGGAGGCCATCCTGTACGCGATCGTCGACCGAGTGGTGGATGGCTACCTGCCGGTGGTCGCCGGGCTGGAGAACGACATCGACGAGATCGAGACCGAGGTGTTCCGCCGGGACGCCGCGGTGTCCCGGCGCATCTACGAGTTGACCCGCGAGGTGGTGGAGTTCCAGCGCACCACCCGGCCGCTGCAAGCGGTACTGCGTGGCCTGATGGCCGGTTTCGACAAGTACCGCACCGACGAGGAACTGCGGCGATACCTGCGGGACGTGGACGATCACCTGACGGTGGTGGTGGAACGGGTCGACGGGTTCCGGCAGTTGTTGCGGGAGATCATGACGGTGAACGCCACGCTGGTGGGACAGCAGCAGAACGAGGAGATGAAGTCGTTGACCGAGGTGTCGATCGGTCAGGGCGAGGAGGTCAAGAAGATCTCCGCGTGGGCCGCCATCCTGTTCGCGCCGACGCTGGTGGGGACGGTGTACGGGATGAACTTCGACAACATGCCCGAACTGCACTGGGCGTACGGCTATCCGCTGGCGATCCTGCTGATGCTGATGGTCAGCGTGGTGCTGTACGTCGTGTTCCGCCGCCGGAAGTGGATCTGACGCAGCCCGAGCCGGACGTCACCGCTGACCACCGCCGTGGCCGCCACCGTGATGGCCACTGCCGTGGCCGGAGATCTGGCCGTGCGGCAGCGCGGCGTCGGGCCGGGTGTAGTCGCACACGCCCTGCGGGAAGATTTGCTCGAGCCGGGCGGTCTGAGCCTCGTCGAAGGAGACCTCGCCGTAGGTGCCGTTGTTCAGCGCCCGATCCACCGGCTGCAGTTGGCAGGCGAAGACCGAGTCCGCGACGTTCTCCCCGGCCTCGGTGCGGGCGTCGCCGTAGATCGGGTAGGCCTGGGTGCACGGGCCGCCGTTGGCGGTATCGGCGAGCACCTGTGAACCGTCCGCGGAGATCTCGCCGTCGAACACCGCCGGGCCGGCCGCGATCAGCCCGCCGGAGTCGTCGAAGCAGGCGTCCTGCACGGCGGCGGGCCGGCGATGCGTGTCCAGCCACTGC